>JACCYN010000096.1 GCA_013696465.1 Pyrinomonadaceae bacterium | reverse complement strand
TCTCCAGCGCTGCGTCCACACCGTTGCGGATCAAATTGATCAACAACTGCTCTAACTGATCCGGGTCGGCTTCAATCACCACGTCGGGGCTTGCGAGAATCCCCACCTTAAGGCGCGTCTCCAAATTTACGAGCCGCTCGATGAGCGACTTCGCGCTTACCTTTTGCAGGCGCGGTTCGGGGAGTTTGGCGAGGCGCGTGTAAGAGGCGGTGAAGCGCCCCAGCGCCGCGGCGCGCGAGGCGAGCACGGAAAGCCCGCGCTCCGCGTCTTCCTGCCAATCCTCCGGCCGATGTTCGCGTCTGATCAAGCTTTGCAGACTTCCGGCGATAGACTTGATCGGCGCGAGCGAATTGTTTAGTTCGTGTCCGAGCACGCGCACGAGACGCTGCCACGCAAGGCGTTCCTCTTCACGCAGCGTGCGACTTAAATCCGTCAATACTAATAACTGGTGCGGCACGCCGTGTTCGCGGAACACCGTGCGACGCACGCCCCACCGCGCCGCCTTGCCGCGAAAGCTCATCTGCATCGTGCAGTTCTCGTCGCAGCGCAGAGCTTCCCGCAAGCCGAGTTCTTCAGCAGTAAAATTTAGGATTCGCTCGGCGGGACGGGCGAGCAGACTTTCGCCCGCCGCGTTGATAAGACGCAGACGCTCTTCAGCGTCGAACGCGAAGATGGCCACATCAATTTCGCGCATCACGGTGCGCAAGAGCGCGGTCGCTTCCATCGCACCGAGCCGTTGTTCGCGCAACAGCACGCCGAAGTCGTTGACCTCTGCAAGCACGTCGCCGAGCGCATCGCCGCGCGTCGCCCCGCGTGCACGAATCGAATAATCGCCTTCGTGAAGCGCGGCGAGCAAATTAGAAAGAGTTTGAAGCGGCTGCACGACTCTTCTTTGCAGCGCGAACACGAAGCCGAGCCACCAGCACACGATGAACATCAAGAGCGTCCACTGCACTTTCGCGCTGTAATCGCCCCACCATAGCAGAGCAACTGAGATTACTGTGCCGGGCACACCCGCTATCAACGCCATCAGCAGCACGCGGCGTTCAAAATTAATTCGCTTTCCCTGCCACGCGATCTCATGCTCATGGCGGACGCTGGAAGGATTTCGCTTTTTCTTTTCAACCGGCGCTTCGTGTGTTTCCCGGCGCGCGCTTCTCAAAGCCGCTTCAGCAGCGGCGATAGCGGTGTCCGTTCGTGCTGGACTTTCAGAGGCCATACTTTTGCAGCCGACGATAAAGCGCGCTGCGGCTGAGTCCCAAAGCGTCGGCCGCTTGGTTGACGTTGCCGCCGAAACGCGCGAGCGCTTTGCGAATGAGGAAACTCTCGACTTCTTCCAAGCTCATATCCTCCACGCGACGCGCGTCCCGCTCACCGCCGGAGCGTTGCAATCCGAGATCAACTCCCGTGATGGTTTCGCCGCGCGCCATCAACAATGCGCGTTCGACCGCGTGATCGAGTTCGCGCACGTTGCCCGGCCATGCATACGACAGCAACGCCTCATTGGCCGATCCGTCAAATCCGCTCAACTGTTTGCGGTAGCGCGCCGCGTGGCTGCGGAGGAAATGTGCGGCTAAAACGGGGATGTCCTCGTCGCGTTCGCGCAACGGCGGCAGGCGAATCTCTACCGTGTTGAGGCGAAAGAAAAGGTCTTGGCGGAAACGCCCTTCCGCAACCTCCTTATGCAGATCAGCGTTTGTCGCCGAAAATATGCGCGCGTCAACGCGCCGCGTCTTAGACGAGCCGACTCTTTCAAACTCGCCCGTTTCAAGCACGCGCAGCAACTTTGTCTGCAAGTTTAACGGCACATTAGCGATCTCGTCCAAAAAGAGCGTGCCGCCATCAGCCAGCTCAAAACGCCCGACGCGATCTTGTTTCGCATCAGTGAACGCGCCCTTCGTGTGCCCGAAGAGTTCGCTCTCGAACACGCCTTCCGAGAGCGCGCCCGCGTTGACAGTGACAAGCGGTTTCGCGCTTCTTGTTGACGAAGCGTGAAGCGTGCGCGCAACAACCTCTTTGCCCGTGCCATTCTCGCCCGTGATCAAAACGTTCGCGTGAGAAGGCCCGACCGCGTTGATAATATCCATCACCGAACTCATCGCCCGCGACCCAGCGATCATCAACGGACGTGATTCAGCTGTGCGGCGCAGCAGTTGATTCTCGGCTTCCAGCCGCTCGCCTTTGCGTAAGGCGTTGGCGAGTTCCGTCTGCGTGCGCAAGATGGAAAGCAGACGCGCGTTGTCCCAAGGCTTCTGTACGAAGTCGCGCGCACCGCGCCGCATCGCTTCCACCGCCACGTCTAAACTCCCCCACGCCGTCATCACCACCACGGGAAGTTTATCGTCAAACTCGCGGATGCGCGAAAGAAGGTCTAAGCCTTCCTGACCGGAAGTCGTGTCGCGGGCGTAGTTGAGATCAATCAGCGCGCAATCGAAATCAGAGCGCGCGAGGCGGTCAAGCA
>JACCYN010000086.1 GCA_013696465.1 Pyrinomonadaceae bacterium | reverse complement strand
TCGAGAGGGAAGAATTGAGCAGCGCGACGACGGGCGTGCCGACGAGGGCGGCGATTGACGCAGGCGCGGCGGCGTTTGAGGCGAAGGCGGCGAGGTGCGCCGAAAGGGAAGCGAGTTGCGGAAGCGTTAGAGCGTCGAGAATGTGGCTTGTGCTCCCGAACACTCGGCGCGCTTCGGTTGTCAAAGCGCGTTCCTGCGGCCCCAAGAGGACGAGCGAGCGCACGCTGTCGTTGCGTTCGAGATGGTCGGCGAGTTCGTGAAAACGTTCAAGGGGCCAACGCGCTCCCGCGTCGTTTGCGCCGGGAAAGATGCCGACAAGCGGCGCGCCTTCCGGCACTTTCGCCTTTCGCAAAATTTCTGCAACCGCGCGGTCGTCTTCCGGGCGCGTGCGCAGGCGCAAGATGGGCGAAGTGCCGCGAACGCCGAGCGGCGCGAGCACGCTAATGTATCGTTGGGCAGGATGTTTGGTTTTGTCTTCGATCTCAGGCGGCGGTTGGAAGTTTGCGAGCAGGGAGAGCGCCGCGTCCGCCCGCCGTGCGTACAATCTTTGCGGCGCGCCTGAGAGATAGCCGAGCAGGTTCGTCTGCGAAGAGCCGTGTAAGTCAACAACTAAGTCAAACTTCTCGCGGCGCAAAGCTTGCACCACGCGCGCTAGATTCATCAGCGCGAACGGCTGCACATGACTGCCCTTGACCGCATACTCAACCGCGACGACCTTATCCGTGTAGCCCGCAAGCTCAAGGAGCGGAACGGCCGAGGCGGCGACTGTGGCGGTAATGCGCGCGCGGGGAAATCTTTCGCGCAGTGCGCGAAGCGCAGGCAGCGCAAGCGCCGCGTCGCCGAGACGGTCGGAGTTAAGAACGAGGATGTTGCGCGGGGCGAAATCCATGAAAGTAAAATTCTTGTCAATGGATTATACGCTCGACGCTCACTTTTTGTTTTCTTGTGTGATGAGGATCATAGTTCCTTTGTCTTGCGCGGTGATGACGACGGTGATGTTTTCGTTTGAAAGAACGGTGTGGTTGAGCGTCGCCCCGTTGATGCGCGGCGCGCGGACAGTGTTCGTCGGCTTCAACTGCGCCGTATACCATTCAACCACTTTGTCGAATGAATCTTGCGTGCGAAGCTGACGAACCTTGTCTTCCCCGTCGCCATCAACATCGAGAGTGGTTTGCGCTCCGGGATAGACCAGAGCGGAATCAGTTGCCGCGCTTCCGGCATCGCCCGGCGCCGGTGGAATGGGCGGCGCGTCGGTTCGGCGGCTCACTTCTCTGACTACTCGACGGAGAATCACTCGATCCACAACGAAGCCGATGGCGACGAGCGAGACGAGAAGGAACATGAATATAACCGCAAGACCGACGAGCGAAATGCCTTTCTTTCTTTTCGGCTGAAGGGATTGCGTTTGGGCGGGCGCAGCTTCTAACGGCGGTGACGCGGCTTGCGGCGCGAGATACGCGGGAGTTGTCGGCGGCGATTGCCAACGATTTGTCGGCGAGGCGGAAGATTGATGTGCGTCCAGAGTTCGTGTCGGAGCTTCGAGCCGCGATTCGTGTTTCGAGTTGCCCGCAAACGAAGCTTGCGGCCGTCCGCATTGACGGCAGAATTTCGCCTCAGCGTGAAGTTGAGCGCCGCATCGGTCGCAGATTGGGGCAGACATAGATAATAAATTACCTTGCGCGCCCCAGCTTTCGCAACTTGCCTTCGGCGTTTTGAGAACGAGTTATGCTTCGCGCAGATCGCGTCCGGTCATCTCTGCGGGTTTGTCAACGTCGAGCAAACCTAAGATCGTCGGTGCGATGTCTTCGAGCGCGCCGCCTTCGCGCAAACTCACGCCGCGCGCTCCATCGTCAATAAAGTGAAAGGGGACGAGGTTAGTGGTGTGGGCGGTGTGGGGGCTGCCCGTCTGCGGGTCAATCATGGTTTCGGCGTTGCCGTGATCGGACGTTAAGAGAAGTTGCCCGCGCGCGGTTCTCACCCGTTTCAAAACCCAACCGAGGCAAGTGTCAACGTGCTCGACGGCTTCGATAGTTTTGGCGAGGTTACCGGAATGGCCGACCATATCGGCGTTGGCGAAGTTGACGATGAAGACGTCCGTTTCGCCTTCGTCCATCGCGCGCAAAAAGTTGTCGGTGATATTAAACGCGCTCATTTCGGGGGCGAGGTCGTAAGTTAAAACTTTTTTTGAAGGAACGAGCAGGCGGCGTTCGCAGTCGAACTCTTTCTCCGCGCCGCCGTTAAAGAAATATGTGACGTGCGCATACTTTTCGGTTTCGGCGAGGCGATAGTTATTTACACCTGCGCGCGTAAAGACGTCGGCGAGAATGTTGCGGTGGTGCAGGGGGGTGAAGACGATAGGCAAAGGAAAAGTTTTGTCGTATTGCGTGAGGCAGACGTAATTTACTTGCGGGCGATGCGACGCGGGAAAGCCGTCGAAGTCTTCGACGGCAAGTGCGCGCGTGAGCTGGCGCGCGCGGTCGGAGCGGTAGTTGAAATTAATCACCGTGTCGCCGTCTCTGATCGTCGCTACGGGTTCGCCCGTTTCGCGCAGGGCGATCATGGGTTCAATGAATTCGTCCGTAATGCCGCGTTCGTAAGAAACTTTAATCCCCTCTACGGGGTCGCCCACACGCTCGCCTTCGGCATTCACCATCGCGTCGTAGGCTCGCCGCGTGCGCTCCCAACGTTGGTCACGATCCATCGCGTAGAAACGCCCGACGATTGAAGCGATACGCCCGCAGCCTGTTTCCGCGCATTTAACTTGCAGCGCTTCGGCGTAACCGTAAGCGGACATCGGTGGCGTGTCGCGCCCGTCGGTGAAACAGTGAATGTAGACTTGCTGAAGCCCGCGAGCTTTCGCCATCCCCAGCAGTGCGTAGAGATGCTCTTGCGAAGAATGCACCATGCCGTCGGAAAGGAGTCCGATGAAGTGGAGCGCGCGATTGTTGCGCAACGCCGTGTCCATCGCGTTCGTCAGAATTTCGTTTTGGAAAAGCTCGCCGGATTCAATCGCATAGTCAATCCTTCCTAGGTCGGTGCGGATGACGCGCCCCGATCCGATGTTCAAATGCCCGACTTCGGAGTTGCCCATCACGCCTGCGGGCAAACCGACGCGCGCGCCGGAAGCGTCAAGCAGCGTCTGCGGATACTTCTGGGCGATCTCATCGTAGAAAGGCGTTCGGGCGAGGCGAATAGCATTGCCTTCGCGTTCTTCGCGGTAGCCCCAGCCGTCTAAGATCAGAAGCGTGAGCGGCGTGCGCGTCGTCGTCAAAACAGTTTGCTCCTTAAGAAAAATTCACTTCGCGTAGGCTTCAAGGTAGCCGCAATTCGTGCAACGATAAGTTGCGGTTTCAAGTTGCCGCCTATTCTTAAGACTCAGACCCATCCAGAAACTCCGCTCCGGCGCTCCTTCGATCCAGCGTGCGACGCGGCGCGCATCATAGTCGCCCCGGTCGAGCACGTAACCTTGTTCCATCCCGCCTCTGCACTTCAGACACTCAAGGTTAAAGTTTCGCATAAGCTAATCTTCTTTTTGCGACAATTGATAAAACGCTTTACGTCCGGGATAGCGCGCCGCGCCGCGCAAATCTTCTTCGATGCGGAGGAGTTGATTGTATTTCGCCGTGCGGTCGGAGCGCGAAGCCGAGCCGGTTTTAATTTGTCCCGCGTTAGTGGCAACAGCCAAATCCGCGATGAAGGTGTCTTCGGTTTCGCCGGAGCGGTGCGAGATGATCGCGGTGCGACCCGAATTGCGCGCAAGTTCTATCGCGTCTAAAGTTTCGGTGAGCGTGCCGATCTGATTAACTTTGATGAGAATCGAATTCGCCACCCCGCGCTCGATACCCTTCCGTAAAAACTCGACGTTCGTTACAAACAGATCGTCGCCGACAAGTTGAATCTGCGCGCCGACTTCATCCGTCAAACGCTTCCAACCGTCCCAATCATTCTCCGCCATCCCGTCTTCGATGGAAATAATCGGATATTGCTCCACCCAACTTTTCCAGAACGCAACCATCTCGTCGCTTGAGAGTCGGCGCTTGTCTGATTTTTTGAAGACGTATGCGCCGTCCGTGTAGAACTCGCTTGCCGCCGGATCAAGCGCGAGCATCACGTCGGTGCCCGCCGTGTAGCCCGCGTTTCCTATCGCTTCGAGAATCGTCTCAATCGCTTCTTCGTTCGAGCGCAGGTTGGGCGCGAAACCGCCTTCGTCGCCGACGCCTGTTGCGAGATTGCGTTTCTTCAACACACTTTTCAGGGCGTGGAAGATTTCCGCGCCGCAACGCAAGGCATCGCGGAAGTTGTTCGCGCCGACGGGCGCAACCATGAACTCTTGAAAGTCAACATTATTGTCGGCGTGCGCGCCGCCGTTCAAAATGTTCATCAAGGGCACGGGCAGAGTGCGCGCGTTCGTGCCGCCGAGATAACGGTAAAGCGGGATTTCGAGAAAGGTGGCGGCGGCGCGCGCAGTCGCAAGCGAGACGGCGAGCATCGCGTTTGCGCCGAGATTCGATTTATTTTTTGTGCCGTCTAAAGCGTTTAGCGCCGCGTCAATCTCCGTCTGGTCGAGCGCGTCGAAGCCTTCGATCTCAGGCGCGATAGTTTCGTTAATGTTTTCAATTGCGCGCGTTACGCCTTTGCCCGCGTAGCGCCCCGCGTCGTCGTCGCGCAGTTCGACCGCCTCGTGTTCGCCGGTTGACGCGCCGGAAGGGACGGCCGCGCGTCCCATCGCGCCGCTCATCAGGAAGACTTCCGCCTCGACCGTCGGGTTGCCGCGCGAATCGAGAATCTCACGCGCTCTGATAGCTTCGATCATGCTCATAAAAGTGTTTGATAAACCCCGCTGCTCTGATTCTTTGTTGGAACAGCAAAGTCTATCTCACATTCACGGGCTTTCAGTCAAAGCGAGATCGTATAAGGCGCAATCCATCGGCAAATTATAAGGGGCGCAGAGGAATGTTAACGCGCGCCGCGTTTATCTGAAGACGACGCCGAAAGAGAAACGGATGTTATCCAACCTTCTTCCGTCAAACCTTTCCGTGCTGCCAAACACATCAATGTCGCGGCTTCTAAGGAAGACGGGGTTGTAATCAACTTGGAAGGCGCGAATGGCGACGCGGTCGCTGATGCGAACGTCAATCCCGCCGCCTAGAGCCAACGCGAAGTCGGTACTATTGTCGGAGAATTCGGTGTCGAAATCATCGCCGAAGCCTGATGTTCTGACACGCGCTCTGGTGTGCGCCACACCCGCGAGAGCACGGACGAAAGGCTCAACACGGCTCGTGTTGGTAAATTTAACTTGTGGGCCGCCTAAGAAATTAAAGACGTTTGTGCGAACGTTAACAGTACCCGGAACCGGCGTGCAGGGAGCTTGAACACAAACAATTTGACTTGCATCGAAAGCATCTGATTCGCTTTTCGTGTGGTAGGAGAAATCTCCGGTCAGCCCGACGCGACGGGAGAAATAGCCTGTGATTGAGGCGTTGACGCCGTGCAGCCCGGTGCGGTTGTCCGTGATCTCGGCGAAAAATTCGTCGTCTGGGTTGTTGCTGTCGAAGCCCGACTCGGCTTGCAGGTTCGAGTAGCCGATGAAAAACTCAGCGCGTGGTGTTTCATCTTGCGCGAGTGCGCACGGTGCGCAGGCGGCGAGAAAAAGAAGTGCGAGCAGTATCTTTTGCATTAAGAAATCCTTTCCGTTCGGTCGCCATTTCTAAGAACGGCTTGTTGAAAGTTAAATGCCGGAGGTGCGAGACGCCGACCAACTCAAGCGTCTGCCAAACGTCCGTGAAGGAGGTTATTTGTTCGTGCGATTGTCCGCGTTCTCCGGCACGAAGTAGCCGTCGCGGGCGCTGATCGTGAGCTTGCGGTCTCCGCCGACCAAGGCGCGTGCCGAGCGGCGCAGGCGCACATCCAAGCGGCGCATCTGACCGTCACCTTTTTCGTTTTCATTGAGCGTGAAGCCGAGACTGTAACGCGCCGCGAGTTTGTTGATGATGTTTTCGAGCGCGGGGGCGTAATCGCGCGGATCGGAAACGCGCAGGGCGTGGCCGCCGGTGCGCCGCGCCAAATAGCCCGGCGTCCCCGTGAAACTCCCTCTCGCTAGAACCATTACTGGCTTGAAGATCGAGGACATCACGCGAAATATCTTTTCGGTTTCGCTCGTGATCGCGTGATAGGTTGCGCCGCCGCGATTAAGGTTAGAAGCGATCCGGCTGCGCTCTTTATTTAAGATTATGATCAACGGATCAGTGATGTGCACGATCACGACTTGCGAGTTCGGGCGCGCGAGGGCGGCCGTGCGCGAAACCTCTTCGAGAGCGGCGTGCAAATTTTTATTATTCTTTTCACTTTCGTGCTTCTTGCCGTATCCGCGCGCCACTAGATCGGGCACTTTGGCGAGCGCGGCGGCCGTCTGCGTTCGGTCGCGCGTGAAATCCGAGAGCGTCTCGTATTCCAAACCGAAATAGTCGCCGATGATTGCCACTTCGTCTTCCGTCCGCAGCTTTGTAAGCGTTGCGTTTAAGGATTGAATAACGTCGGGTTGTTGCAGATGTTTGCCCGCGCCGAAATCCTCTAGGTCGAGTAGAAGCAGCAGCGCGAGCGGACGGCGGCGCGCGTCCCCCTCGCGGCTGAAGTAAGTGAGCGTGCGCGGTTTGCCTTCGTCCAACACTTCAAAATCTTCGGCCGCGAGATTCCTGACGGGTTCGCCCGTCTGTTTGTCCTGCACGAGCGCGTCAACGAAGACGACGCGCGTCGAGATGCGTACCGTTTCTTCAGAATCGTCTTGCGCCGTTGCGGGAACGGCTGCGCATAACAGCGATGCCGTTAGCACCCAGCCACATAAAAGCGATTTCCTCATCATCTTTGGTTCACTCCTTGATTATGTTCGCTCTTTTAAGAACATCTCCGAAGGTCGCCGAAATTTCTACTCACGGGGCGATTCTCATTTGTTCCGACAGGTAATAACCACGCCGCGCGCTGACAATGATCTTACGGTTCTTGCCTTGCGCGTCGCGCGCTTTGACGCGCACCTCTAAGCGGCGCATCCGCCCGTCATCTTTTTCGTTTGCGCCGAGCGTGAAGCCGAGGCTGTAGCGCGCCGCGAGATTGCCGATAATGCGTTTGACAGCCGCGTTAAACTCTTCTGGACTGCTGATCGTCCTCGTCTCCCCGCCCGTCTGTTTGCTGTAATAGCTCGTTGTGTGAAAGCGTTGTCCGAAGGCTGGAGAGAACAACTCTCCGAGCGCGCTGATTGTTTTGCCGAACAGATTTTTCTGGACGATAAGCCCGTTAACGATGACGCCCGCGCCGATCAACTTTTTAGCCGTCGCCCCACTGCGGTTAAAATAATTCGATTCCAGATCGTCGGTGAAATCTGCGACGACGACTTGCGAGTTCGGACGCGCGCGCGCGGCACGCACGGACGCGCTCTCGATGCTGTCTTCGAAGCCGGGCGCGAGTGTGATCATAAGCGGCGGATCGGGCGAGTTTGGATCGATGTTGCCCAAGCCAGCACGCGCTCCGGCTTTAAGCAAGTCTTTAAAAGAAAAGAGCATTTTTACGTGCGGCAAATTTTCGCGGGCGAATTGCTGCGCGCTTCTTAAAGCGGCGTAAGTTTTGGCGCGGTCGCGCGTGAAGCCTTCGAGTGTTTTTGATTCGAGTCGGAAGGCGAGTTGCGACGAATAAGCGGGCGTCGTCGGCTCAAGCCACGTCTGCGACACCGATATTTCATCTTCCGGCGGCAACTGTTGAAGCGCGGAGATAATGCCTTCGATGATCTCCGGTCGTTCCAGATAAAGTATCGCGCTCGTCTGAAGATCGAGAGAAAGCAGAAGCGCGAGCGGACGCTTGCGCGCGCTTCCTTCGCGGCTGAAATAGGTGAGCGCACGCCTTCGTCCGTCATCCAGCACCTCAAAATTCTCGCGCGTGAGATCGGCGACTGGCGTGCGCGTTTTTTTATCTTGCAC
>JACCYN010000082.1 GCA_013696465.1 Pyrinomonadaceae bacterium | reverse complement strand
GGATTCAAGGCCGTCATGATGTCGGCGATGGTCTTGTAGCCGTGATCCTCCGCGTGTGGGGCGGCGGTCACTTTCGCTTTTTCCCAGACGCTTGGATTGGTTTCCTTGACCATCTGCTCGCAGAAGTCAACGCCGACCAGATTATCTTGAAAGATGTTGTGGTCGAACATGTACTCGGCGGCTTCGCCAAGATTGACGATCCACTCTGCAATTGCGGGCGGCTGAACGCCGAAAGCCATGTTCTGCGCGTAGCAGGCGCAGGTCGCGTGGTTGTCGCCGCAGATGCCGCAGATGCGGCTCGTGATAAAGTGCGCGTCGCGCGGGTCTTTGCCTTTCATGAAGATAGAGTAGCCGCGAAAGATCGAAGACGTGCTGTAACACTCGGCGACTTCGCGGTTGGCGAAATCAATCTTCGTATAGATGCCGAGGCTGCCGACGATGCGCGTGATCGGGTCCCAGTTCATATCGACGAGCGTTTTTTTCGCGGTCGGTGTCTGCGTAACCGTCGTCGTACTCATGCCAGTCGCTCCTTAATAAGTTTTCGGTTCGTAGCCGGTCGTTAATTTAGTGCCTTTGTGTCGCCACTTCGGCTCTTTGTCGAGCGTCGTATTGGTGATGGCGCGCAACTTACGAATCGTTCGACCATAGATGCCGACGGCAGCCGAAGAGAGCGTCGCTCCCGGCGGCTCGTCCATAAACGGCATGAACTTGTCGGGGAAGCCGGGCATCGTGCAGCCGATGCAAATGCCGCCGACGTTCGGGCAGCCGCCGATACCAGCCATCCAACCGCGCTTCGGCACATTGCAATTCACGACGGGTCCCCAGCACCCAAGCTTCACGATGCACTTCGGCGAACCGTACTCGGTGGCGAAATCGCCTTGCTCGTAATAGCCCGCACGGTCGCAGCCCTCATGGACGGTCTTGCCGAAAAGCCACGTCGGACGAAGTTCCTTGTCGAGCGGAATCATCGGGGCGAGTCCCGCCGCTTGGTAGAGCAGATAAAGCAGCGTCTCCATAAAATTGTCGGGCTGTACGGGACAACCGGGAACATTGACAATCGGAATGCCCGCCTTCGTTTTCCAGTCCTTACCAAGATAATCCGCCAGCCCCATCGCGCCCGTCGGATTGCCCGCCATCGCGTGTATGCCGCCATACGTCGCGCAAGTGCCACAGGCAACCACCGCCAACGCCTTCGGAGCGAGGCGATCAATCCACTCACACGTGGTAATCGGTTGCCCCGTCATCTCATCGGTTCCGAGCGCCGCCCAGTAGCCTTCCGCTTTGATCTTCTCATTCGGAATCGAACCCTCGACGACGAGCACGAACGGATCAATCAATCCTTGCTCAGCTTGATACCAATACTTCATAAAGTCGTCGCCGACTTCGTAAGCTAAAACCGGATTATGCAAATGCACTTTCGGGAGTCCGGGTATCGCTCCCATAACGACATCCTCGATGCTCGGCTGCGTCGCGGCAGTGATTGAAATCGTGTCGCCGTCACAACTCAGACCGGCAGTGATCCAGAGTACGTGCACCTCTTTCACCGCCGGCGGTTTCTGAGTGACCCTCCCGTATGGAGCAACCTCTGCTGCCATAGTCGGACCTCCTCTTCTGTGGTTATCTGGTAGTAGTTTAGTGGCGGCGGGATCAGATTCGCTGGCGCGAAGCCAAAGCGCGACCGTCAGTTTCTCGCTTCAAAACCTGAAGCGGTATGTCCTATGTTCGCAACTGCACCTTATTCGTGCTTAATAGCTGTGCATGCTTACGGCTATATTCTGTAGGAACTTTGTTTTATTCCTGCCTGATGTAACACCGACGGTTTAATTCATATTTCGTGAAAATGATATGGCAACAAGCGCAGCCATCGAAGGCTGTATCAACAACGATTTGAGAGAACGTCATTACCGAAATGACCTTATCTTACATTTGGTGGTCGCTTTGTGGCTGAATAAATTCTTCGTCGAAAAAGCGTTTACCAGCCTCGCTAGCGCCTTGCTCTTGCTTGATGCGTCAGAGTCTAACTCCATGTCACGTCCGCGTCAAACTTTTTAATCGCTTGAGCTACTTAACCTCCCGCCTTCATCACTCGCCTCTTAAAAGCCTGTATGTATTCTCAGGCACGCTTGATTTGATGACGGCAGTACCGGCGCACGAACTGAGGTGCCCGCGTTTAGAGACGCAAGCAAAAGATTAATTCTCGTGGTTGCAAAGCTCAATGAGTTTTCCCGATGCGCCAACCGGAACTCGACCGGCGTTTGATACTTCAAGCTGCTATGCGGTCGCTCCTCACTATAGTGCCGCCGCCATCTTTCAACCATAACTTTTGCTTCGGCAAGATTATTAAACCACACGCGCTCGACTACCTGCTCAAGCGATTGAGCGCGGGCGTTTGCGGGTTGCCATCGGCAAGGCGTCCGAGCGTGTCGGCGCGAGAAGGGCGCGGGCGGGCGAACCGCCGCTCGGAAGCGAGAATCGCATTTTCGTCGCTGCTCTTTTTGAAGCAGCAGAATTCACAGCTTCTTAACTTTTATTGAAGCTCGAAGGGCTGGCGACGCTCGCGCGTGAAGTTTCGTTCGGGCAGTTGCCGGAAGGACGCGCGCAGGGTGCAAAAGAGGTTGAAGCGTATCACGTACCAGATGGCTTTCAGTCCGTCCGCGAAGCCGACCTTCTTCCCCTCATCGTAAGTCCGACCGTAATAACTGATCGGCACTTCGTAGATCGCGCAACCGAGTTTCGCCACCTTTGCTGTCGCCTCAATCTCAAACCCGAAACCGCTTGACCCGATTCGCATGTTGCGGATGATGTCGCCGCGAAACGCTTTGTAGCCGGTTTCAACATCGGTCATTGTTCAAATTCGTCAGCACGTTTGAAAGAAGCGTCAAGACTTTGTTGCCGCAGAAGTGATAAAAATAGAGCACGCGCGTCGCTTTGCGGACGAGAAAGCGCGAGCCGTAAACCACGTCGGCGTGCCCGCTCGTGATCGGCTTGATAACGTGCGCGATTTCGGACGGATCGTATTCGAGATCGGCGTCCTGCACGATCACGACCTCGCCCCGCGTCAAAGCGAACCCGGTTTTAAGCGCCGCAGTCTTGCCCATGTTCCGAGCGTGGCGCGCCAGCCGCACGCAATCGTGGTCGGCCACGAGCTTCTGCGCTAGCTCATTCGTTCCGTCCGTCGAACAATCGTCAACGATCACAACTTCGAGCGGGCGCGGGACGCATTCGATTACTTTGCCGACGACACGGGCGAGCGTGTCCGCTTCGTTGAAGACCGGAATCACAACCGACAGACAAACTTCGTTATCTATCTCTTCCACGCTTAAAAGTTTACCTAGAATTATATTCGCCTGAAGTTAGAAAAGCGCGTTGCAATTGCGCATAGTCGTGCGTGCGGCTCAAAATGTTCAACCAAAAATCAAACCCGCTCATATCGCCGTCAGGCAGATCACCCGGGTTGTGGTTGAGATAGCCGAAGTACATCATGCAGATGAACGTTCGGTCAAATTTCTTGAAAAAGAAGGCGTCGTTATCAATTGCCTTGAGCAACACGCTTACGCGCGTCGCCGAGTGGTCGTTCAATTCGCCGACAAGCTTTACGCGTTGCACTTCGCCGACCGTCACGCCCGTGTTTATGTACAAAGCTTCTACATACTGCTCGTTTGTTTTTCCACTGTAAAGATTTTTGACTGCCAGACTGCTCATCCACATCTGGACGAACGATTGTTTGATTCCCTGCTCACCCCGCCCGGAATTTGCGCCGGACATTTGTTCTAAAGCTTTTAAGTCGCCGAGAAACTCGCCCTAGCGCGGCATTCGCCCGTAATAAGTTTTGTGAAGACGGTAGAACAACGCCGCGAAGAAGCACGCGCGCCGCGCTGCCAGAAGGCGCGCTCGCGGCCAAGGCGGCGATGGAAAACAAGAAACAAGGCGGAGATTGCGAGCAGTACAAGCGTTAAGACAAACCATGTGATGCAGGTGAGCGAATTCATCAAGAACGCCGCGCCGAGCCACGCCGTTAGAATTTGTGAGCGTCTGCGTTAAGCGAAACGCTCCGTAACCGCAGAGGGCGAAGCCAACGAACGTTGCGACGTTATAGACTGTGAGCGGTCGCACGCCGAAAGCGAAAAGAAGAGCATTGCAATGCCATAATCGTTTTCGCTGAAGGCGAGCGTGTAGCGGTAGGGGAAGAAGATGTTCGCATGAAACAGATGTAAGGGATCGCGTGGACGCTCTGGTGATAATCCCACCAGAGTGTCCACGCGATGATATAAGGGTCACCTACGTCGCTCACGCCGTCGCGCAGAAACCGCACGGTGGGCCATGTCATTACAGCCGTCAGTAGGAGAAAGGCGAAAAAGATCAACGCTTCGCGCGCAAGCGGGCGATGCAATAGTTTGAGCTCAAGCAAACGAAAGAACCCCAAATACTTACGTTCCGGTTTGATGAATTCAACTGCTAAGAATTCTTATTCGCACGGTTGCCGTTTCGACACCTGCGATGTTACGGTTCGCTTCAGCTTAAAGTGTTCTTAAAAAATTGGAAGTGGTCGGCGTAAGCCGATCCCTTATTGCAAATTAAACGCACGGCAGGCGGTGATGATTTTCAATAATTCCAAATTCGCTATCAGCAGCATAAATTTAGCGACGTGCGCGCGTCAATTCTTAAGCCGCGCGTTGCTTGACCGTAGTGTGCGTCAAGCTTTTTTCGCGTGGGCATTGTCGCGCTTCGTAATTTTCGCCGTCATGATTTTGGTTGCACATCTTACGGTCGAGGAAACGGCATTCGGCGGCACAGTCCAAACCGCACGCATCTCGCTGCATCGTACAAGCATTGCGCGTAGTTTGCGCTCAGTTGTGCGCGCCGGAGATAGTTGGTGGCACGCGGGCATCGCCGAAGAAGGTTACGAGAAACGATTCTTTACCGCTGGCGAACAACATAACTGGGCGTTCTTTCCCCTCTACCCGTTACTGCTGCGCGCGGCAGCGCGCATCACGGGTGGCTATCTTCTTACGGGGATGTTGCTGTCAAGCTTGCTTTTTTTCTTCGCGCTTGTGCTGCTGCACAAAACCGCCATCGCCTTTGGCGGCGACGCAGGGACGGCTGACCGCGCGATTTTCTACACCGCCTTCTTTCCTGTAAGTTATTTCTTTTCGCTCCCGATGACCGAATCTTTGTTTCTTCTGCTGAGCGTCGGCAGTTTCTACGCGGCGAAGCGAAATCGCTGGTGGATGGCTGGCAGCATCGGCGCGCTCGCATCAGCCACGCGCGCGCCGGGCATCATCCTTTTGCCCGCGCTCTTCGTGCTCTACTTGCAACAATACCGTTGGCGTTGGCGTTGGAACTTTTTAAGTCTGTTTATAATTCCTTCGGGGTTGCTGGCCTTCATGTTCTACCTTCATGCGATTACATTGAACGCTTTCGCTTTCATGGACGTGCAGGCGGCGTGGGGGCGGCAGGGCGGACTCTTTCTCGCGCCGCTTTATAATTACTTACGCGACCCGCTTGAGGTGAGCAGCGTGTGGGACTTCAAGGCGCTAAACTTTATCGCTGCCGCAACCTCTTTCGCGTGCAGCTTCTGGTTGATGAGGCGGCGCGAGTGGTCGCTCGCCGTTTATGCTCTGCTTCTCGTCGTTCTTCCTTTATCATCGCTGTCACTCCAGTCGCTCTCGCGCTACACAATGGTCAACTTTCCCGTTCTACTAATACTTGGGTTCGCGGGGCGCAGCACTGTCATCGATCAAGCTCTTCGCACCGCATTCATCACTTTGCTCGCTTTACTGACGGCTCTCTACACAGCTCATTTTAGTTTCGCAATGGTATAGCGCGCGCCGAAGTATAATTATCGAAGCCTCGCACAGAGTGATTAACCTCAGGTGAAGACGAAGGTTCGGCAAATAGTAAATTTGAGCGTCAAATTACATGAGAACATGATGTAACGTTTTGCGAGCGGCTTTAACCGCCGCGGTAAAATGTTTTCGCCTGTAAATTCAATGAGAGTAGCTTTATTCAGCCCACTTAATCCGCAAAAATCCGGCATCGCCGATTACACCGAAGAACTGCTGCCCTACCTCGCCGCAGACGCGGAGATCGATCTTTTCCTTGACGGCTTCCGACCGCAGAACCGCCAACTCGTCCGCCGTTTTCGCTGCTTTGATTACCGCAGCAATCCCGACTTCCTCAATCGTCTCGACAATTACGACGCGCGCCTCTACCACATCGGCAACAACTATCGTTACCACACGGGTATTTACGAGGCGGCGTGCGCTTGTCCGGGCATAATTGTTTTTCACGATTTCGCTTTGCCGGATTTCTTTCTCGGCATGGCGCGCGAGAAACGCGACGTGAACATTTATCTTGATGAGGTGGAGGCTTGCGCCGGGGCGCGGGCGCGCCGCGAAGCGGCCGAAGCGTTAGAGCGCGGCGTGGCTCCGCCCTACACCTCTTCGTCTCCGAACGCCGCCCTCGCAATGAGCTTTCCGCTCAACTGCCGCCTCGCCAACCGCGCCGAAGCGATCATCGTTCACTCGCAGGGCAACCTTGAACGCTTTCACGAGATTGCGCCGGGAGTTCCCGTCAAGCACATCAATCTTCCGGTCATTACGCCCCACGCCGATGAGGGCGCGCCCCTCCGCGCTTTGCGACGCTCGCCGACGAACGCTTCCGCGAAAAGTCGTGCCGTACAAATCGCTTCCTTCGGACACATCACGCCCGACAAAGGCATCGAACAGATTTTGCGCGCGCTCGCTTCGCTCCGGCACACGCACGATTTTCATTACACCCTCGTCGGCGAGCCGAGCGACCTTTTCGACGCGCGCGCGCTCGTCCGCTCCTGCGGTCTCGCTTCGCGCGTGACGATCACAGATCACGTTTCGCTCGAAGAATTTGAACGTCGCATCGCCGAAACGGACATTGCCGTTAATTTGCGCGTGCGCACGATGGGCGAAACTTCGGCGAGCCTCTGCCGCATTCTCGCGGCGGGTGTCACGGCAATCGTTTCAAACATAGGCTGGTTCGCGGAGCTTCCCGGCGATGCGGTCGTCAAAATAGACGCGGACGACAAGATGGAATTATTGCTCACCGCCTACCTCGCCAGACTGATCGACGATGCGGAACTGCGCTCGCGCATCGGGGCGAACGCGCGTCATTACGTTTCGGTAGAACACGGAATTGAAAAAACCGCGGCCGTCTACCTCGACTTTTTGCGAGAGACGGGGGAACGGCGCGCTCGCCGCAGCTTTGTCGGTGACATCTCAACCCAAGTTGCGAGACTGAACCTCGAAGACGTCGAAGATTTCATCACCGACATCGCCTTGCGCGTCGCCGAACTTACGCCTGCTGCAGAAACAAACGGTGACGACAAACACCCGCACCAGCCTCACGTTGCGCACGCTCTTTATCAATCTTTACCCTTAGAAGCAACACGCGCCGCAGCGACAATTGAAGCGGCGGATTTATCACAGGGGCAATCCGATGCGTATCTCTCCGCCCAACCTGACAATGCTTCCCCGCCCGCAAGTGAAGATCAAGAGCAGCTTCCGGCTTCGCAACCGCCCGCCACAACTTCGGCGAGCAGTCGCTTGCCTAAAATCGAAGGCATTGATTACAAACGCGCGGCTGTCGAATACACGGACAAACTCGACGACGAGCACCTTCACTATTTGCTGACGAAGCCGTTTTACAATCTCGCCAACAAGCTGCCGCGCTATCGCGGCGACGGGCTGGACGAAGAGTCTCACCGCTACTTCTGCGATTTCGCCAACGTGGCCGTCGCCCTTGAGCTTCTGCCCGGCTCGCGCATCCTTGATGTCGGCTGCGGCCCCGGTTGGCTCAGCGAGTTCTTCGGCCGACTCGGCTACGACGTGACGGGCATTGATGTCAGCCCCGAATTGATTCGCCGCGCCCGCGAGCGCGTGCGAGACGGGCAGCACCTCCAGCGGGAACACGACTCGCTTGACGAGGTTGGCGTGCGTGATGATCGTCGTTGACGACGCCTGCAGCGACTCGGCGAAAGCCGCCCACGGCAGCAGCCCGCAGAAGACATAGAGGGCGTAATCCCAACTCGATCCTTCGCGGCCGAAACGCGCCCCGAAGATTCCGGCGAAGATAAACGTGTAAAGGGCGATCATCACGGCGGGCGTTAGAAGCGCCCACAGGAAACCGAGCGCCGAGCCGCGGTAGCGCGCCGCGAGTTCTCGCCGCGCCAGCGCCCCGACGAGATAAACGCGACGCGGCAACTCCAGAAGCGGCCGCCATACCGCGCGCAGATTTGTTTCCGTCACCGCCATGTTCGACATTCTCTCACGAAAAAGGTTATTTTTACCCCTATGAAGGGTTTGAGCATGTTGCGGGTGGAAGGGATTTCAAAACAATACCGCATCTATGATCGTCCGAGCGGTTGGCTCGCCGAACTTATTACGCGCGGGCGAGTTTGCCGACACCGTAAATTTACCGCGCTGCAAGACATCAGCTTTGAGGTTGAGCCGGGCACAACCGTCGGGCTGGTAGGCCCGAACGGTTGCGGTAAATCAACCTTGCTCCAGATCATTGCGGGCACTCTTGAACCGACCGCCGGACGAGTCTGGCGTGAGGGGCGCGTTTCCGCTTTGCTCGAACTCGGCGCAGGTTTCAATCCTGAGTTTACCGGCGTCGAAAACGTTTTCATGAACGGCGCGTTGATGGGATTTTCCAACGCGGAGATCAAAGAACGTCTGCCTGAGATCGAGCGTTTCGCCGAACTCGGCGACTTTATTCGTCAGCCGATCAAAACATATTCGAGCGGTATGTACGTGCGCCTTGCTTTCGCAATCGCCATCAGCGCCGCCCCGCAAATCCTGATCGTTGACGAAGCGCTCGCCGTCGGCGACGCCGTTTTCCAGCACCGCTGTTTGCGCCGCATCAAAGAGATTCAAGAACGGGGCACGACCGTGCTTTTCGTTTCACACGACTGGGCCGCGATTCGCGCTCTCTGTAGCCGCGCGATACTTTTGAACGCCGGGCGCATCGTCGCCGACGGCGCGCCGCCCGAAGTGCTTAACCACTATCAGAAGATAATCATGGAGCGCGAGGAAGCCTACGACGAAGCGGATCAGAAAGCACGCACGGCAAAGGCAAATGACGACCTTGCGCCCGCTCAATTTGAGCGCGCCCCGCTTCGCTACGCACACCGTCACGGGAACAATTCGGCGGAGATTTGGTCGGCCGAACTGCTCGATGCTCGTCGTCGGAGGGTCGAAGTAGTCAACACGGGCGAGCCACTCACGATGCTTGTGCGCGCACATTTCAACCGCGATATTGACGACGCGGTGATCGGTTTTTTGATTCGCAATCGTCACGGCATCCACACCTACGGAGCGAACACGGAGCAAGCGGGAATCAATTTCGGGGTTATCCGGGACGGTGAAATTATCGAAGTGGAGTTTGATTTCGATTGTTGGTTGGGAAGAGACACCTATTCGATCTCGGTCGCCGTTCATAGCCGCGACGGTATTAGTTATGATTGGCTTGACGGCGTTCTGTTTTTCGACGTGACGAGCACAATTGCAACGGAAGGCGTGGCGAACTTGCACGCGACCGTGAGAGGGCGATGGCTTTCACGTCAGGGTGAAGATTCAAGAAGTAACATTGCGATTGAGGTGGGCGCGGGGCATGGC
>JACCYN010000038.1 GCA_013696465.1 Pyrinomonadaceae bacterium | reverse complement strand
TCAACGCCCAAAGTGAAGAACGAGAAGAGTCCGACGACCGTCAAAGACAAAATCAACATCGTCGCAAACACAGGACGACGAATACAAATTTCAGCTAACTTCTGCATGACGTTTTAATTTTTGATTTGCGATTTTTGATTTAACCGCTCTTGCGATGTTGAATCTGAAATTTGAAATTCAAGAGCACAAAATGACAAATCAAAAATCGGCAATCGTAAATCTAAAATCCTCTTCACTGGCGCACTTGCGCGCCGTCTCTCAATGCTTCGAGGTTGCTTGTCGCTACAAGTTCGTCGGCTCGCACGCCGCTTCTAATTTCGATGAGATCGCCTTCCATCTGACCCGTCTGCACGACGCGCTCTTCGGCGCGACCGTCACGGATAACGAAGACGCGGCGCGATTCCGCTCCCGAAACGCCCGTGCCCGTCACGGCGCGCGCCGGAACTAACACAGCGGGTTCAGATGTCGGTTGCAAAATACGCACGGTGGCAAACTGTCCGGGTTTGAGCGCGCCATCAGGGTTTTCGATCACGGCTTCGACGACGAGTGTGCGCGAAGTCGGATCGAGTCCGGGCGAAATGCGATCAACGCGCCCGCCGAAGGAGCGATCAGGGTAGGCGCTCGTCGCCGCCGAAACGCTTTGACCGGGCGCGATCTGCCCGATGGATTGTTCGGGCACGTTGATGCGAACGCGCATCGGGTTCGTGCGCACGATGGTCGCCACCTTCGACGACGACGTGACGTATTCGCCGACATCCGCCGGACGATCCGCCACGTAACCGCTCATCGGAGAGACAACCGTCGCATCGTTGATCGCTTTGCGCGCTTGATCAACCTGCGTGCGCGCGGCGTCAACGGCCGCGCGCGCTGTCTGCACGCCCGCGTAGTTTTGTCGCGCGGCCTGCACGGCCGCCTGATATTGCTCGCGGAGTTGATCGCGTTGCGCTTTTTGTTGATCGTAAGCCGAGCGCGAAACGTCGCCCGTCTCGACGAGGCGTTCGTAGCGGCGCAGTTGCTTCTCGGCGAGTTCGAGCGCCGCGCGCGACGCGCCGACTTCCGCAACGCGCGTTGGATCAAACGCTTGTCCTGAACGCAAGCCGATGCGCGCCTCCGCCTGCCGCACTCCGGCTTGCGCTTGTTCGACTTGCGCCTGCGCTTGTTGAAGTCGAAGCTGCGCGTCGGAGCTATCGAGGCGCACGACCACTTGACCGCGTTGCACGTAGCTGCCGAGTTCAACCGCGACCGCGACGACGCGCCCCGCCACCTGCGGAGCGAGATCGGTTTGTTCGTCGGCGGCGAGGCTGCCCGTCGCCTCAATGAAGCGCGGCAGTTGCCGCAAGATGGCGGGCGCGGTCGTCACGTCCACGGCTTGCGGCGAAGTCGGACTCGCCTTCGCGTTGTCGTTTTTCGCCTTCGCCCCTGAACCGCTGCAACCCGTCGCCGTCAGCAGAAAAGTTATGAGACAAGCAAGAACTAAAAAATATGCGCCTTGTTTGGATCGTTGAATCATTGCCGTTTTATTTAAGAGAGAATTTATCGTTTTCGTGTCGCCGTTTCGTTACGCTTCTTCGCGTCTGCTTCCGGCGGCGGTTTGGTGGACGTGCCGTGCAGCAGAATTTTCGTAAACTCGCGAGCCGCGCGTTCGTTCGAGATGTCGAGCAGGCTGCGAGATTTATCAAACAGATTGTTTGATAACGACTGATGGAGAATCATCCCTGCGAAAGCGCGCCCGACGAGGCGCGGCTCCATCTCGCGCAGCGCCCCCGCCTTCTGCCGCTCGCGCACATAGTTGCGCAGAAAATCCGACAACTCGCGGACGTTGCGCTCCCAAAACATCTTGAACAACTCGTGACCTTCGAGCGCCGAATAAAGCAGGAGGCGCAAAAACTCCGCATCCTCTTCGTGATGCTGCAACATCGTCAGCGCCACCGATTCAAACACCGCGCGGTCATCCCCGCGCTTGACCGACTCGGCAAACGTCTCGCGCAACTGCGACATATTTCCCGCGCAAGCTTTCATGTCGAGAATTGCCGCATATAATTCTTCTTTCGTGGCGAAATGGCGGAAGATTATCGCCTCAGAGACGCTCGCGGCGCGGGCGA
Source organism: Pyrinomonadaceae bacterium (assembly GCA_013696465.1). Classification (GTDB taxonomy): domain Bacteria; phylum Acidobacteriota; class Blastocatellia; order Pyrinomonadales; family Pyrinomonadaceae; genus JACCYN01. Next base: position 18,930 of record JACCYN010000038.1, on the reverse strand, counting down.
TCTCCTTCGTCGTCGTGCCGCGAAAACCGCGCTCCGAAAAAAGTCGCATGGCGACGCGCACGATCTGTTCGCGGCGCTCGCCTCCGGCCATGCGCCCGGCCGCCGTCGCCCCTGCGCCTTGTTCAGTCACTTGCATTTGTTTCGGCATCTTGATGATTAAAGTTCTTCCGTTCATCCTCGTGAAGTAAGTACTTACTTACCATAACTTCGACCGGGGGGCAAGCTGTGCGGGGCGCTCGCGTAAAATTCTTCTGTACTGATCTTGCTTTTAAGCGAAGGGCGGCGTATCTTTTCACAACAAAGCAATTAACCTCGGAATTCGGCAGGTGTGAGGGCGTGGAAGCAAAGTCGCGGCTTTCGTGGCGATCTCTTGCCTCATACGTCGTCGGCACGTTGTTTGCTCGGAATGTCTCCGCACCGCTATGCGATATGGTTTTTGTAAGCGTTTCGATACGCTTCGTTCCCTTTCGCTGTTCAGGCAGCTTACATTTTAAGGAGAAGAACAGATGTCACAAAACAGAAATGACGATCCGATGAACACCACGGGAGCTAACAGAGGCTCGCAGGCCGGGACGGGCGGCGCTGGTACTGGCGCGACCGATGCGGGCACCACGCGCGACACTTCGAGAAGCACTTCGACTACCGGAACAACAGGTTCAACGGGCAGCACGGGCGGCGGTAGCGGCATGAGCGGCGGCGACACGGGCATGACGCGCAGCACCAGCGCGCCAACGCCGGGCGGAGGCAAAGCGGCCGCCGGTCAGGGCATGGCCGCGCAAGCTCAACAGTACGGACAAAAGATATCCGACGCCGCCACCTCGGCCAAAGATTACATGTCTGACAAACTCTCGACCGCCGGAGACAAGTTGAAAGATTTACAGAATGTTGACGTGAAGCAAGTGACGGAAGATGCCAAGCAGTACGCACGTCAGAATCCGGGTCAGGCGCTGCTTATTTCGGCGGCGGCCGGATTCCTGCTCGGACTCGTCCTGCGCGGTAGCCGCCGATAGTTGCGGCGAACCGTCAATGCCAGAGCGCATACGTCGCCACAAAACGAAACAAGGGGTTTACGAGAGGAGGCATGAGCCATGGCTGAGTTAGAACGAAACGCGGCGGTTTTCCCGGACACGCAATCAAACACGGCGAACGCAGACACCGAAGGTTTGCCCGTGCTGTTTGGGCGCTTGGGTGATGACGTAGTTAAGCTTTTAGACACCAAGCTCAGTTTGCTGAAGGTGGAATTGCAGGAGGACGCGGCCGTTTACGCGCGCGGTGCGGCGATGATCGGCGTCGGCGCGAGCGTCGCGCTGGTCGGGTTGTCGCTCGCACTCGTCGCCATCGCGTTCTTCGTCTCCTACCTGCTTCCGACTTCGATTGACAATCCGTCGCTTCGGTACGCGCTCGGTTTCCTTATCACGGGCGCGCTCTTCCTCATTGTCGGCGGCATACTCGTTGTGGTGTTTAAGAATCGTCTGACGGCTCGTAATCCGGTGCCGAACAGAAGTGTTGATGAGATCAGAAAGGACAAGCAATGGCTGAAGAACGAAATGTAGGGTTGGCGCGCGCCCAAGACGCAACCACCACCGACGACGACGCGAACGCAACCAAAGAAGAGTTGCAACGTCGGATGGAAGAAGCGCGCGAATCTATTACGCAAACTGTTTCGGAGATCAAGGATTCGGTGACAACGCAGTACCAGAACGTGCGAGAGTCGCTCGACTGGCGAGAGCAATATCGGCGTCGCCCCGTCGCTTTTAGCGTCGGCGCGCTCGGCGTCGGACTGCTTGCCGGTTACGGCGTCGCCGGAGCGTTTGCAGGCGGCAGAAGCGACGGTGATGATTATTACGACGAAGACGACGATTACATGAGTTCGTCTCCGACCTCGTATGTCCCGCCGTCTTACGCTTCGCAAGCGATCACGGGCAGTTCAGCTTACGCCAAGAGCGCCTCGGAGTCGCCTTCCTTCCCGCGCACTTCGGCGGAATCTACGACGCCCCCGACGGCTACCCCTGACTATAGCTCTATGTCAGAGCCGCAGAAGCCCGGTTTGGTCGAGCGCTTCAAGGGAACGCAAGCCTTCGACCGTTTGCAGAGCGAGCTTTCCACGCTCGGCAGCCGCGCCGTAGATGAACTATCGCACACGGCGCAGTCGGTCGTGCTTCCCGCTCTGCTTGGTAAATTGAAAGACATGATCGGCATTGATCTTTCGATGCAGAAGCGTGAAGCGCAGCGCAGCCAATTAGAGAAACAGACGAGCACCTCGCGCGTCGAAAGCGTCAAAGCCAACGAGCAGCAATCGGCCGCGCACGGGCAAAACAATTAACAAGGCGGCGCGTAAGGGCGAAGCAGTTCCGACGCCGGAAGCGGGCGTGAGGGCAGAGGCGCGAGCGGCGGAGGCGTCGCTCGCTTAAGACGCCTTGGCTGCGCAATTGATCTGTTAATGTCGAGCCGCATAGCACAACGGGCGAGTCTCACGTGAGACTCGCCCGTTGTGCTATGCTCCATTTTTCCCCCGCGCCCAGACAGCGGTTTCGTCAACCTCTTTACGCAGGCGCGCAAAAACTCTTATGGCTGCTCGCGTCGAAGTCATCATCAACGCCTCATCCGGCCAAGACGACAAAGAGGAAGTGCGCGCGCGCCTCACCTCAATCTTTCAATCGTGCGGCATTGAAGCCCGCATCTCGCTCGCCCGCAGCGGCGCGGAGCTCGAGCGCCTCGCTGCCGAGGCGGCCGAAGGCCCCGCCCAAGTCGTCGTCGCGGGCGGCGGCGACGGCACGCTCAACGCGATTGCCGCGCGCCTCGTCGGGAAAGATAAACTCTTTGGCATCCTGCCGCTCGGCACGCTCAACCACTTTGCGAAGGACTTGAAAATACCGCTCGATCTTGAAGCGGCGGCGCGCACGATCGCCGAAGGTCGCCCCGTCGAAGTTGATGTCGGCATGGTCAACGACAAAATCTTTCTCAACAATTCGAGCCTCGGACTTTACCCGCGCATCGTGCGCGAACGCGAGCGGCAGCAGGAGCGATTAGGGCGCGGCAAGTGGTGGGCGTTTCTGGGGGCGGCATTGAGGGTGTTCCGCCGTTACCCGTTCTTCGACGTGCGCCTGAGCGCCGACGGCGGAACGTTCATCCGCCGCACGCCGTTCGTCTTCGTCGGCAACAACGAATACGAGATGAACGGCTTTAACCTCGGCGGGCGCGCGTGCTTAAATAACGGGCAGTTGAGTTTGTACGTTGCGCATCGGACGGGGCGCTTCGGACTCGTGCGGCTCGCCCTGCACGCTCTTTCCGGGCGTCTCGACGAAGCTCAAGATTTCGACCGATTGTGCGCGAAGGAGATTTGGATCGAGACGCGGAGCAAGCGTTTGCCGGTTGCGACCGACGGCGAAGTAAACGTGCTCGAAACCCCACTCCACTTCACCATTCTCCCCGGCGCGCTGCGCGCCCTCGTGCCGCAGGACGAAAGGTGAACGGGACGAACGAATCAGATTATGCGCACCATCGTACATCTCTCTGATCTCCACTTCGGGCGGATCGATTACGCCCTGATCGAGCCGCTCGTCGCCACGATTCACGAGATGCGGCCCAGTGTCATCGCCGTCTCAGGCGATCTGACGCAACGCGCGCGCTCATGGCAGTTCGAGGAGGCGCGGCGCTTTCTCGACCGTCTCCCGACCCCGCAACTCATCGTCCCCGGCAACCACGACGTGCCGCTCCACAACGTCTTCGCGCGCTTCCTGCGCCCGCTCGACAAATACCGCTTCTACATCACGCCCGACCTCGAACCCTTTTATGCCGACAGCGAGATTGCCATCGCCGGAATCAACACGGCGCGCTCCTTGACGAGAAAAAACGGACGCATCAACGAAAACCAGATCGGGCGCGTGCGGGAGCGTCTGTGTTCGCTCGGCGACGAGGTGACGAAGATCGTGGTGACGCATCACCCGTTTGATCTGCCCGAAGGAATCGGCGAAAACGAACTCGTCGGGCGAGCGGCGATGGCGATGGCGATTCTCGCAGGCTGCGGGGCAGATTTGCTGCTCGCCGGACACTTACATTTGAGCCACACGGGACACACCGCCAAACGCTACAAAACAGCCGGGCATTCCGCGCTTGTCGTCCAAGCCGGAACGGCCACCTCAACGCGCGGACGCGGCGAAGCCAATTCCTTCAACCGCATTCGCATCTCGCACCCACATATCACAGTCGAGCGCTTCGCTTGGCAGCCCGCGCAAAATCTTTTCGCTAACATCTCGACTGAAAATTTTCAACACACGCCCGACGGCTGGGCGCGACTCGCCGACGGACAGCCTTCACAACAATGAAAATATATTGATTTTCATAAAGAGAATGGCGATCATAGACACTAAATCACCGCGTCACGTTCAGAACTAATGCCCGATACTTTGTTGAAAGGACAACCTCGTATGCTCAAACACTTCGTTCGCTCGCCGCGCCCTCTCGTCGCAGCCTCGTTCGTCTTCATCCTGATGTTGACTTCTCTTTCCGCGACGGCGCGCGCGCAAACCGCCCCGCCAAACTACGACGCCGAACGCCTGCGCGCCATCGCCCTCGTCAACAACGGTAAATTCGACGAAGCCTTGCCGCTCTTCGAGAAGTTAGCAATCGCCAACCCGACGGATTCGCAGGTGATCTATGGCTTAGGCGTTGCCACCCTCGTCACCTCACAAAAAATTAAAGATGATGAAGCGCGCCGCCAAGCGCGTCTCCGCGCCCGCGCCACACTGCTGCGCGCGCGCGAACTAGGCGTCCTCGATCAAAACTTAGAGAACGCCATTAGTTCTATTCTGCCTGACGGCGGCGAGCGCGGCGTTTCAAAAAACAAAGAAGCGAACCGCTTCATGCGCGAAGCCACCGCTCCCTTCCAACAACAGAATTACGACGAGGCGGCGAAGCTTTACGAGCGCGCCGCGCGCCTCGACCCGACGCTTTACGAAGCTGCGCTCTACACGGGCAACAGTTTCTACGCGAAGAAAGATTGGGACAAAGCGGGCGAATGGTTTGCGCGGGCGATTGCGATTGACGCGGATCGTGAAACGGCTCATCGCTACTGGGGTGACGCGCTGATGCTGCAAGGCAAGCAAGAAGAGGCGCGCGCCAAATTCTTCGACGCGATCATCGCCGAACCCTACAGCCAACTGGCGTGGAAGGGTTTAATTCAGTGGGCGAATCGTAATGCCGTTAAACTAGCTCACCCACGCATTCAACCGCCGAACAGTACACGCGGCGAAGGCAACAACACGACGCTCACGCTCGATCCCGGTTCGCTCAATAGCATGGACGGCTCGAACCACTGGTTGATGTACGATCTCACGCGCGTGGCCTGGACGCGCGGCGAGTTTCTCAAGCAGTATCCGAGCGAGCGCACCTATCGTCATAGCCTGCGCGAAGAGGCGGCCGCCCTGCGCATGGTCGCGGAAGCGGCGTCCAAAGACGTTAAGTCCGGCAAAATCAAAGTGCTCAACCCGATGCTCGCCGACCTCGTGCGCTTGAACGACGCGGGGCTGCTCGAAGCATACGTTCTGCTTGGGCGCGCCGACGCCGGAATCATGCGCGACTACGCGGATTACCGCGTCTCGAACCGCGACAAACTTAAACGCTACCTTACTGAACACGTCGCCTCCGGTAAGAATTAAACTTCCGACCGTAGCATTCAGAAGGCACGGCGAAGCATAGTGAACACCTGTTGCTCGGCGGCTTCTTCAGTTAACAGGCAAGTAGGAGTAGATTCATGGTCATCGGAAAAGTCCGCGAGATTTGGCGCTACCCTGTAAAATCTATGGGTGGAGAGAAACTCGACAGGTGTGCCGTCGGATTATCCGGCATACCCGGAGACCGGGGCTGGGCGTTGCGCGACGAAGCCGCCGGTGAGATTCGCGGCGCGAAGTACCTGCCGAAACTGATGCAGTGCTCGTCCCGCTACCGCGAGCAGCCAACAGATGAGAAGATTCCACATGTTGATATCACCCTCCCGGACGGCACTCGTGTAGGCAGCGACGAACCAAATGTCAACTCCCGCTTGTCGGAACTGCTGGGACGTGTTGTCTCGCTCCGCCCGCTTCAGCCAGCCAGCGATAAAGCTCATTACAGACGCGCTCAACCGGGAGCTTCGGTTATGAGTCGGTTGAGTCGCTTCCGACCGCTCCGCCCCCATCTTGGAACTTTAATCCGCCTCGCGCGGCTAGAGGCGCCTACGCGGGAGATGTTCAGCCGTGAGCCGGACGAGCCGCTTCCTGATTTCTCAGCCATCCCATCGGAGCTTTTCGAGTTCACCTCACCTCCGGGTACGTATTTCGATCTCGCCCCGATTCATCTGCTCACTACATCGTCTCTCGCCGCGATGTTACGCCTTAACCCGGCAGCTGTGTGGGACGCGCGTCGCTTCCGCCCGAACTTCCTTATCGAAACGGAGAGCGACATCGAGGGCTTAGTCGAAGCCGGTTGGAGTGGACAGGCGCTACGTCTGGGCGAGCTGACATTGAAGTGTGAGCTACCAACTGTACGGTGTGGAATGACCACACACGCGCAAGCCGAACTCCCGAAAGACCCGACGGTGCTTCGTACAGTCGTGCGGGAGGCGGGGCAGAATCTCGGCATCTATGCACGCGTCGTAAACTCCAGCTGCATAGTTGTTGGTGATGCAGTGGAATTATTGTAAGAACGCTGCCGAACAAGGCGCTGCACCTGACCGTCCTCAGATCGCTCACCAATCGCTCTAATTTTCAAACGGCAAAGCTTTGGCCGCCGTTCTCAACGATCAGTTTGTGCGTTGCGGCTTGCGCGGCAATCTTTCGCTCAGCATCGCGGTGTTGTAAATAAACGCCGCCATGATCACGGATGCCTGCTTCATGTCGTCGGCTTGCACGCGGTCGAACACATCCATGTTCGAGTGGTGCGTGCGCGTGTCATACTCGATTTCGTCTTGGATGAATTGAAAGCCGGGAAGTCCAATCGCGTCGAACGAAAGATGATCTGTGCCGCCCGTGTTGGAGATGGTGAGCGTCTGCGCGCCCATCTCGCGGAAGGGCGCAAGCCACTGGCGGAAGAGCGGGCGCACGGCTTCGTTGCCTTGCAGATAAACGCCGCGAATGCGTCCCGTGCCGTTATCGAGATTGTAGTAAGCGGAGAGTTTTTCGTAATCGGGTTTCTTTTGCAGAGTTGATTGCGCGGTTGTTCCCGGCGCGGTCGTCGGGTTTGTGGTGAACGCCCCGAAATGTTCTGCGACGTAAGCGCGCGAGCCGAACAAGCCCTGCTCCTCGCCGCTCCAGAGCGCAACGCGAATCGTGCGGCGCGGTTGCAGATTCAAAGCTTTCAAAATTCGCACGGCTTCCATGCAGACGGCGACTCCGGCGGCGTTGTCCGTCGCGCCCGTCCCCGCGTGCCACGAATCCATGTGCCCGCCGAGCATTACCACTTCATCTTTCAAATCCGTGCCCGGAATTTCCGCAATGGTGTTGTAGCCCATCAAATCTTCGTCGTGAAACTGCACCGCAAGATCAATCGTCATGCGCAACCGCTCGCCCGCTTGAAGCATACGCACGGTGCGGTTGTAGTGTTCGCTCGCAACGACGATCTGCGGAACACTCTTCGCATTCTTGTCCCACGCATTAATGCGCTTTTCGCGCGGCGTGTCGAAGGGTTGCGCGACGCTCGCCGATTGCACAAAGAGCGTTCCGCCGTCGCCCGCGCGACTCTGTTCGACGAGCACGCTCGCGCCCTCGTCAGTGAGGAATTGCAGACGCGCGGCGGAGAATTTTTGCGCGGCTTGCAGTTGCGCGAGTTGTTCGGGAGTCGGGCGACGCACCGCTGCGCGTTGCGCCGGGTCTGGAGCGTCGGCGAGTTGGAGCAATTCCTTTTCCGTGAGACGCGAACCGAGCGGCTCGAAGCGCGCCTTGAGTTCGCGCGGGTTGCCGACAAGCACAATCGCCCCGCGAAGTTTGCCCTTGAATACTTGCAACTCGCTTTCGTCTTTCGCGTCGAGGTAGATGACATCACCTGTCAACACGCCGTTTGTGCCGGGCGACCAAGCTTTCGGATAAGCGATGAGCGGTATGTTTTGCGGGGCAGTGACTTGCGCCGCGAAACGCTGCAACGTCCAACCGCGCCCGAACGGCCCCCACGCTTCGAGGCGAGAGTTCTGCAAACCCCATTCGGTGAGTTTGTCGCGCGTCCACAAATTCGCGCGTTTCATTCCCGGCGAAGCCGTCAGGCGCGGCCCCGTCACATCCGTCAGATACTGCAAGGTCTGCATCACCTGCGAGCGGCTCAAACCTTCGTCCTTGATGCGCGCGATGGCATCCGTCTGATCGCCCGTCGCGTTTCGCGCTTGAGCGTTTGGCGCGGGAACGGTTGGAGCTGACGTTTGTTGCGCGTAAACGGTGAGCGCAGGCGAAAGATACAAAGAAAGAAGCAGCAGAGCTGCCGTCAAGCGTCGTCGCATCAAGCTTAATTCTCCTCGTGATGTCGTTTGAGTGAAAAGAGTTTCTATCTGTAAACAGTTTCGCGGTGAAAATTTATTACTCCACGGCGCGCCAGAAAGTTTCAACGCCGCAAAGTTTTTTGTGTCGCGAAAAGAAAAACGGAGAATGACCGTACTCGCTTCATTCCCCGTCGAACAAATTTATACTTCGTCGCTTATGAAAAAATTCAGCTTGCGACAGATTGATTGCTCGTCGTTAGGCGCGAAGCTGCATCTGCGGTGGGCGGAGGCGCTTCGCCGCGATAGCCGCATTCTTCCTTCGCACAGATTCGCATTGTGCCTTCCTTCTTCGTCGTCTTCTCCAAGAGAAACGGTGCATTGCAGTTCGGGCACGGTTCGGCGATAGGCTTATCCCAGTAAACCGCGTCGCACTTCGGATACTCCGAACAGCCGTAGAAGGTTTTGCCGCGCTTCGATTTCTTAACCGCAATTTCGCCTTTACATCCGGGTCGCGCACACGCTACGCCCGTCGTCTCGCGCTTAATGTATTTGCACGTCGGATAGTTTGAGCACGAAACGAATTCGCCGAAGCGACCTTGCCGCCGCACTAATCCAGCGCCGTCCACCGGGCACGTTTCATCAAGCGGCACGGGCGCGGCCGCGACCACGCCGCTTTTGCTGATCTTGCGTATGTTGCGACATTCGGGATAACCCGTGCAGCCTAAAAACTGCCCGAAGCGTCCGCGCTTCAAAGCCATCGGCTTGTCGCACAACTCGCACGCTTCCACTTCCCCGCCGTCGTTGTCTGCTGCATTCACGGCGTTAGCGTTTGCCGCACCGCCCGCGGTCCCGTCTCCCGCGCTTGTCGCCGCCGCAGGTTTGGCGATCTCTCTCGTCGTGCGACACTCCGGGTAATTTGAGCACGCGAGAAACTGCCCGAAGCGTCCGAACTTGATGACCATCCCCGCGCCGCAATTTTCGCAAATCTCGTCGGTCGGGATCGCCTGCTGCTTCGCCGCGCGCATTTCAGTTTCGGCCGTCTTTAAGTCTTTCGCAAACTTTTCGTAAAACTCACGGAGCGCGACCGTCCACTTGCGCTTGCCTTCTTCGATCTCGTCCAACTCCTCTTCCATCCGCGCCGTGTAAGTTTCGTTGAAGAGATCGTTGAAGCTGGCGACGAGCAGATCGTTGACCGTCGTCCCCAGCGCGGTCGGGTGAAAACGCCCTTCGTGTTTTTCAACATACTCGCGGTCGAGGATCGTCGTCATAATCGCCGCGTAAGTTGACGGCCGGCCGATGCCTTTCTCTTCGAGAGCTTTGACGAGCGTCGCTTCTGTATAACGCGGCAGCGGCTCCGTAAAATGCTGTTCGGGCGCGACGGAATTAAGTTTTAACGATTCGCCTTTTTCAACCGCAGGCAGCGAGCGCGCCGCCTCGTCGTCATCGTCTTGCGCCTTCTCGTCGCGCCCTTCTTCGTAAACTCTGAGGAAGCCGTCGAACTTCTGCACCGAACCCGTCGCGCGGAAAAGGAAACGTCCGGCCGTGATGTCAATCGTCGTTTGATCGAAGATCGCGGCGGTCATCTGCGAAGCGACGAAGCGTTGCCAGATGAGGCGGTAGAGCTTCAGTTCTTCGGTGTTGAGAAGCTTGGCGATTGATTCCGGCGTGCGCGTTACGTCCGTCGGGCGGATCGCTTCGTGCGCATCCTGCGCACCCTTTTTCGAGCGGTAATGAACTGCTTTTTCAGGAAGATAGTTTGCGCCGTATTGAGTTCCGATAAAGTCGCGCACCTCGCCCAGCGCCGTTTCGGAAACGCGCGTCGAATCAGTGCGCATGTAAGTGATTAAACCGACTGCGCCCTCCGCGCCCATCTCCACGCCTTCGTAAAGTTTCTGCGCGAGCATCATCGTTTTCTTCACCGCGAAGCCGAGTTTGCGCGAAGCTTCCTGTTGCAGCTTCGAGGTGATGAAGGGCGGTACGGGGTTGCGCTTGCGCTCTTTCGTCGAAACATCAGAGACAACGAAAGCTTGTCTTTCGGCTTCCGCAACGATCTCGCGCGCCGAGTCTCCGTTGGCGAGCAGAATCTCATTCTTCTTCACGCCTTGATCGAAGCCGCCGGTCTTAACAGTCAACTCGCCGACCTTGAAAAGGCGCGCGTCAAACGCTGGCGGCAATTTCGCAGTGAGGTTCGCGCCGATTGTCCAATACTCTGTTTTAACGAACACCTCGATCTCGCGCTCTCGTTCGACGACCATCCTGAGCGCAACTGATTGCACGCGCCCCGCGCTCAACTTACCGCCGACCGTCCGGCACAGAAGCGGCGAAACTTTGTAACCGACAAGGCGATCCAACACGCGCCGCGCCTGCTGCGCGTCAACAAGGTTTGAATCAATTTGCTTCGGCTCGCGGAACGCTTCCTGCACAGCGCGCTTTGTGATCTCGTTGAACATCACGCGATACGAAGGCTTCTTCGGGCGCTTCGGCACGATCTCCTCTGCGAGGTGTTGGCAAATAGCTTCGCCTTCGCGGTCAGGGTCGGCCGCCAAGTAGATCACATCCGCTTCCTTCGCGGCTTTCTTTAGTTCCGCGACCGTCTTCTTGTTGTTGCGCTTTTTTGTGTCGGGGATGACTTCGTAGGTCGGCTCGAAATCGTGTTCGATGTCAACGCCCAAACCCTTCGACGGCAAATCCTTGATGTGGCCGAGCGAGGCCATCACGCGGAAGTCTTTGCCGAGATATTTGCCAATCGTTTTCGCCTTGGCGGGCGATTCTACCACCACTAAATTCTTCGCCATCTTGTTTCCTGTTTAAGACAATAATGCGGCGGCACCGTGAGTACGCTTCGCTTGCCGCCGCACACCTCTCCTTAAGAAATGCCGCTTATTAGATGCCAACACGAGCTTTTTCGCTCGCCTTCATAATTATGCTCACAACTTTTTGACAAAGCATTTGCCCGGCAGTTGCCGCACGAGTTCGCGCATCTCCAAACCGAAGAGCGCGCCCGTCAACTCCGAAACGGAAAGCTTGCTCGTCTCAATAAGACTGTCAATGTGCGCGGGTTCATCCGCCGAGAGTAACTCGAACACTTTCCGCTCGCCTTCCGATAAATCTGAGGGCGCGGCAACTTCAACTCTTTCGCCTTTACTCTTCTTCTCAACTTCCGGCGGTAACAAACGCGCCGCTATTTCCGGTGGTAATTCCGCCGCCACGTCCTGCCATTGTTGCACGAGTTTCGCGCTCGCTCCCTTAATCAAATAATTCGTGCCGAACGAATTGCGCGATGTGATGTTTCCCGGTACGGCGAAAACTTCCCTGTTCTGTTCCATCGCCAGACGCGCCGTGATCAAACTTCCGCTATTCTCCGCCGCTTCGACGACAAGCACGCCCAGACTCAACCCGCTAATGATGCGGTTGCGAAACGGAAAGTTTTCCGGTACGGGCGGCGTCCCCAGCGGAAACTGTGAAATGATCGCGCCGCCCGCGTCCAAAATCTTTTCCGCCAACTTCTTATGGTCGCGCGGGTAAACCTCGTCAATCCCTGTGCCCAACACGCCGACCGCCCGCCCGCCCGCTTCGAGCGCGCCTTCGTGCGCTGATTTATCAATTCCGCGCGCGAGACCTGAAATGATCGTTACGCCGCGCGCCGCCAGATCGCGCGCCAGCATCGTCGCCGCATTCTGCCCGTAAGTCGAGCACCGGCGCGAACCTACCACCGCCACGCACGGCGCATCGAGGCACGCCCCCCAGTCGCCTCGCACGTAAAGCGTCACCGGCGGATCAGGGATTTCACGCAGCAACGCCGGATAGTTGCCGTCGTCCAACACTAGCACGTCTGCATCGGGCAGCTCTTTGATTCGCTCTAACTCCAGCGCCGCCGCTTCGTGACAATCCTTTTTCAGAATGCTCTCAAGCGTTTCCGGTCGCAAACGCAAACGCTCTAACTCCGCCCTTAGCGCCCCGAACACCCGTTCGGCCGAGCCAAACCGCTCTAGCAACCGCGCCGCCACGCGCGGACCCACACCCGGCGTCATATTTAGCGCAATCCAATCTTTCATGCGAATTTTAGATTTCTGATTTTAAGAAGGGTTACGCGAAACTTGAGAATGTCATTACCCCCAATCGCAAATCAAAAATCGCAAATTCCTTTGGCGGAGGCGTGTGGGAATCGAACCCACCTGAGCCTGCTCTCACAGTCTCACAAACGGTTTTGAAGACCGCGCCATTCACCAGAACAGATGCGCCTCCGCAGAAGAAGCCAAAACGCCGGAAAACCCTACGCGCCACAAAGCCACGCTGTCAAGCTTTCCTCTCTCGGATGCCCAAAACACGGACGTTTCTGAAACGCTCGTTTCTACTTGACGCGCTGCGCTCATGTCAGCTATTATCTTTCTCGAACGAACGTTCGATAAAACTTAAAGGCACACCTCGAAAATATTTATGGTAGCCGTCCAGAAAGATTTTTCCCGTTACGATCGCAAGCTTGAGTTTATCTTACGCACGGCCGCCCGGATTTTCGCCGAGAAAGGCTATCATTCGACTTCGATGCGCGACATCTCGCGCGAAACCGGCGTGAGCCTCGCCGGTCTTTACTACTACTGCCAATCGAAAGACGAACTGCTCTTCCTCATCCAAGACAACTGCTTCGGGCGCGTGCTCGAACGCCTCGAAGGGCGTTTGACAGAGACGCACGATCCGGTTGAGCGGCTGCGATTGCTCATCGAAAATCATCTATCGTTTTTCGCCGCGAACATGGCGGAGATGAAAGTTCTCTCGCACGAAGCGGATTCGCTCGCGGGCGAAATGCACGAAAAAGTTTCCGGCAAAAAGCAGCAGTACACGCAAGTCGTCCGGCGCGCCCTCGCCGATGTCGCCGAGTCGCGGACAGAGAAGGATCGTCGCCCCGTTGATCTCACGATTGCGACCTTCGCGCTGTTCGGCATGATGAATTGGATTTATAATTGGTACGATCCGCAAGGTGCGATGGGCGTCTCCGACCTCGTTGAAAACATCGCGCGCCTGTTTCTTTCCGGCTTTCTCGGCGAGGCGTGCGACGAAGAGTTGAACTTCTCTAATCCAGCCGAGCACGAACCTTTCCATATGTGGCGCGGCACAAAGATCGAGTCAATGAACACTTAAGCAATTAAATCAAACTTTTAAGGAGCGAAATTAAAATGGCGGAAGCAGAAGCGAAAGTACAGGACACAACGGAAGAGATCGGCAATCTCGTGAGGTACCGCGTCGAGGACGGCATAGCGATCTTAACCTTGAGCGATCCCCCGGCCAACACCTACACCTACGAGATGATGCAGGAGATCGACCGCTCGATTCTCGACGCCCGCATGGACGACGACGTTCACGTAATCGTAATTCGTGGCGCGGGCGACAAGTTTTTCTCGGCGGGCGCAAACATCAAAATGCTCTCCGAAGTCACGCCCGGCTTCAAATACTTTTTCTGCCTCCACGCGAACGAAACCCTCTCGCGCTTCGAGCAAACGCCGAAGCTCGTGATCGCCGCGATCAACGGCCACTGCGTCGGCGGCGGGCTTGAGATCGCCATGGCTGCCGACCTTCGCATCGCGCGGCGCGGCGCGGGGAAAATGGGACTCCCGGAAATCACTCTCGGCGTTCTACCCGGCACGGGCGGCACGCAACGCTTGGTTCGCATCGTCGGCAAATCGAAAGCAATCGAACTGATGACAACCGGCGAACTCTTCGACTTCGAGCAAGCCGAAGGGTGGGGCATCATCAATAAAATCTATGACGCCGCATCGGGCGATGAATTCTTCAATCAAGTGATGGAATATGCCAAGCAGTTTACGCTTCCGAACAAAGCAACGCGCGCCGTGGGTCGCATTAAGCGCAGCGTGCAAAGCGGCGCGGAGATTCCGTTCGAGTCCGCTCTCGCTTTAGAGCGCGAATTGCAGCAACAACTTTTCCAATCCGAAGACGCCAAAGAAGGCTTGACCGCTTACGTCGGCAAACGCAAAGCAGAGTTCAAAGGAAAGTAGTCGAATTTGCGATTTTAGATTTTTGATTTGAAAATTGGAGCGCAACCTGACACACACTTTTCAAACCGCAGATCATCAATCGCAAATCAAAAATATGCCTGACTTTATCAACATCACCGAAGCGGCCGGAATTTTAACAATCGTGCTCAATCGCCCCGAAAAGCTGAACGCGCTGGCGGGTCACATGCGGCGCGATCTGGCGGAAGCGATGGAGCGCGCGACGCGCTCTGAAGAGGTGCGCGTGGTAGTGATGAAGGGTGCGGGAAATGCGTTCTGTGCGGGCGGCGACGTTGAAGTGATGGGGGATTTGATGGGGCGCGGTGACGCGAACGAATTTGCGAGACTGTTGGGCGCGGGTCGCCGCGTCGTCACCGCGATTCGTGATCTGACGAAGCCAGTCGTTGCTTCCATAAACGGCGTGGCGTCGGGCGCAGGGTTTAATCTTGCGCTCGCGTGCGACATCCGCATCGCGGCGGAGTCGGCGAAGTTCAGTCAATCGTTTGTGCGCGTCGGGCTGCACCCGGATTGGGGCGGAACATATTTTCTGCCGCGCATCGTTCCGCCGAACGTCGCGTGCGAAATGTTCTTTTTAGGCGACGCGATTGATGCGCAGGAAGCGCGGCGTTTGAATTTAATCAACCGCGTTGTGCCGGACGATCAATTAGAAACCGAGACGCAGAAATTGGCCGAACGCTTGCGCGACGCCCCGCCTGCCTCAGTCGCCGCCGCGAAGCAGGCCGTTTACATGAGCGACGCGGCAACCTTAAGTCAAATGCTTCAATACGAAACCGAAGCGCAAGTAAATTGTTTCAAAACCGAAGACGCGCGCGAAGGCGTGCGCGCTTTTATCGAACGTCGTGCGCCGCGTTTCGGCGCTCACACCGAACGCGAAAGAGTCGAGCAACCGCGTTAAATAAATTCAGCAATAATTCTTAAAGAGCAAGGAGCATGAGAGAGACACAATGCCGAGAAACTACGACATCACCACGATCCGCCCGAAGTATCACAACGCCATCGTCGAATGGCAGCAACAGAATTTCGCCGACATGAAGATGCTCGAAAAATACTGGGACAAGTATTTTCCGAAACAAACGCCGTTTCAACTCATCTCCAAAGTCGGCACGTTGAAGACGGAAGATATTGAACACGGTCGCTACAAAGGACAAAAGCGTTTCGAGAAGGCGAGCGAACTCAAGGGCAACATGTTCTACTCGGCGCGCGACCTCATCAAAGCTCAGTGCTCCACCGAACTCGGCTCGATTCAACAGCACCGCGACACGCTCGACCGCGCGACATCTGACGAAGCGAAGTTCGCCATCCTGCGCATCATGGCAGAGGAGTTGCGTCACGCCTACCAGATGTTCTGGGTATTAGACAACGACCCGACGTGGAAAAAGACCGGGCACTCTGACATTGCCGCCGAAACCATCGAAGAACTGCTCTCGATGTCCTTAGGCTCGCACGTGCTCGACGCTTTCAACATCGAATTCAACGACTTCCTCGATAACATCACCTACGCCACTCTGATCGATCTCGTCGGCAAGTATCAACTCGACATGCAGAAGGCGTTTTCTTACGCGCCCGTCGCGCGCTCAATGGGGCCGATGTTTTCGGAAGAAGGCTTTCACCTCGGCGCGGGTCGCAAGCACTTGAAAGAGATCGCCGTCAACGCCACCGAGGGCCGAGGCGACTACTCGATCAAAGACGTGCAGCGCGCGCTCAATCAATGGTATCCGCGCGGACTGGAGATGTTCGGCAACGAACTCGGCGGCGAGACAAACGTCAACTACGGCTTCAAAGACAAGACGAACGGCGTCGCGCAGGGCGAATACATCAACGAGGTGCAAGACATCGTTAACAGCGTCAACGTCGGCATCGCCGAAGTTTTTAATAAAGGCACGAACCGCCACGAATTGCTCAAGATGGTCAACCACGTTCAGGAGACGCGCGAACGGAAGTTCGATATGTCACCGGAGCATTTCGTTACGCTCCCGTCGAACAAGTTCAACCGCAAACGTGGCCCCTATATGTTCCAACCCTACTCCATCTACGGCGAGATGTTGACGGCCGGGACGGGGCGCGTCGCTGCGCAACTCTACGAAAACTATTTGCGCGAAAACCTGCCAGAGAAATACGTTGCCGACAGCGAGTTCACCAAGTACATGGAGCAGATGCACGGCTTCTACGCCAAGCAGGAAGCGAGCGCATCAAGCGACGATCCGTTCGCCAGCGCCGCGCAGCCAAAAGAGCATTCTTGGTAGAAGCGCGAGAGAGAGCAAAAAAGATTTGCGCTCAAAAGCTAACGCTCACCAAACGCTTTTTATGAAATTCGAAAACTAAATCTATCACGAGCGGCGGGCGCGGAATAAAAGGAACGCGCCGCCGCTCTTCGTTCGTGCCCGCTTCCTCCTCGCTCTTAAAACTTCATCAGCTCAAAGGCGCAGAATCGTTTTGACGAACGAACCTTTCAGATTCATCAACCCGCCCGAATTAGGGCGACCACGCGGCTACTCAAACGGCGTGCTTGCCCCGCCCAACGCTTCTCTTCTCTTCATCGCCGGACAGATCGCTTGGAACAAAGAGCAACAGATCGTCAGCCCTGATTTCGTCGAGCAATTCGATCAAGCATTGGCAAACGTCATCACCGTCGTCGAAGCGGCGGGCGGCACATTTGAGAACATCGCGCATCTCACGATCTACGTTACGAACAAAGAAGAGTATCTCGCCCGGCAACGCGAGATCGGTGAACGCTGGCGCGCGCGCATGAGCCGTCATTTTCCGGCGATGGCGCTCGTCGAAGTGAAAAGCCTTTTGGAACAGAACGCAAAGGTGGAGATCGAAGGCATTGCAGTGATATAAACATCGTCTATGATCTCTCCGAAGAGTTTTTTGTACGAAGCCAAAGACGGCATTGCGAGCATCACACTCAATCGTCCCGAACGCCTCAACGCGCTCACCTTTGAAGTTTATCGTGAACTGACGGATACGTTCGCACAGTTACGCTCGGAAAAATCAGTTCGCGTTGTCGTCATCACAGGCGCAGGCCGCGCGTTTTGTTCGGGCGGTGACGTGCGCGACATCATCGGGGAGCTTCAAGGGCAGGATGCCGAAGGATTATTAGACTTTACGCGCATGACCTGTGAACTCGTGCGCAACATTCGCGCTTGCCCGCAACCCGTAATCGCAAGTCTTAACGGCACGACGGCAGGCGCGGGCGCGTGCATTGCGTTAGCAAGTGATTTTCGCTTCGCCTCGACAGACGCGCGCATCGCGTTTCTCTTCGTCAAAGTCGGTTTATCCGGCGCAGACATGGGCGCGGCTTTTCTGCTTCCGCGCCTCGTCGGACTCACGCGCGCCGCTGAACTCCTTTACACCGGAGACTTTATCACCGCCGAAGAAGCTCACCGCATCGGACTTTACAACCGCGTCGTCGCATCTGAAGAACTTAAAACAGAGACTGACAAATTTGCCCGACGCCTCGCGCGCGGCCCCGCCTTCGCGTTATCAATGACAAAAGAGATGCTCAACCGTGAGATGAACGTCTCCTTCGACACCGCGCTTGAATGGGAAGCGCAAGCGCAAGCCACCTGTATGCAGCATCCCGATTACCGCGAAGCCTACGAAGCCTTCATGGAGAAACGCGAACCGCAATTTAAGAAAGTAATGAGTGGTGAGTAATGAGTGGTGAGAGAGAAATTTATTTCACTCTTTAACTCGTCACTCACTACTCTTCACTCATTATTGATTTTATGATCCGCGACCGCTTCACAGACGAAATGCCGTTCTTCACAGCGGAACAGCGCGCGCTCGCCACCAGCGTTGCAAACTTCGCGTGGCAAGAGGTTGAGCCGCGCGCGGGTGAGGAAGAAGACACGGACAGGCAGTTTCGTTTTATGCTCGCGCTTCTCGCGCAAGCGGATTTGTTGCGCTTCGCCGTCGCGCGTAGAGACGCGCCGCTCGACGTGCGCGCGCTGTGCCTCATCCGCGAACGCCTCGCTTATTCTTCCGCGCTCGCCGATCTCGCCTTCGTGATGCAGGGCTTGGGGACGTATGCGATCAGCCTTGCCGCGACCGAGCACGTCGGCGATTTCTGGCTCGCGCGCGCCGCGTCGGGAAAGGCCGTCGCCGCCTTCGCTTTAACCGAACCCGAAGTCGGCTCAGACGTTTCCGCGATTGCGACGACCGCGCAGAAAGACGGCGACACATACGTTATTCGCGGGCGCAAACGTTTCATCTCAAACGCGCCCCTTGCCGACTTTTACACCGTCTTTGCCCGCACCGGCACGCGCCCCGACGGTCGCGCCGAAATCTCCGCCTTCATCGTCAGCGCGCGTCTGCCGGGCGTCCGCCTCACAGAAAGGATCGATCTGATCGCCGCGCACCCGATTGGCGAAGTGGAGTTCTCGGACGTGCGCGTGCCTGCGGAAGATCGTATCGGCACAGAAGGCGAAGGACACAAACTTGCGATGCGCACGCTCGACA
>JACCYN010000025.1 GCA_013696465.1 Pyrinomonadaceae bacterium | reverse complement strand
AGATCACGTCGAAGATTCTGCGCGTTCGTGACGCGGAGACAGGCGCGCCGCTTGTCGAACTCATCTTAGACCAAGCGGGACAGAAGGGAACGGGCAAGTGGACGACCGACGCCGCGCTCGAATTAGGCGTGGCGACGCCGACGATCAACGCGGCGGTCGAAGCGCGCATCATCTCAAGCTTGAAAGATGAGCGCACGCGCGCCAGCCGCATGATCGAAATGAGCGGCGGAAAAGTTTATGATGGCAGACGCGAAGAGTTAATCAATGCGACGCACGATGCGCTTCATGCTTCGTTTGTGTGCGCTTACGCGCAAGGCTTTAATTTGATTCGCGCCGCGTCAGACGAATACAAATGGGATGTGAATTTAAGCGAGATCAGCCGCATCTGGAAGGGCGGCTGCATCATCCGCGCCTCGCTGCTCGACCGAATTAAATCCGCCTACGGCCGCGACGGGCGATTGGCGAATCTGTTGCTTGACGAAGAAATCAACTCCGCGATGAAGAGCGCGCAAGCCGGATGGCGCAGGTGTCTGAGCGCAAGCATGAACGCGGGCATCCCAGTTGGCGCGATGTCCGCGAGCCTCGCTTACTTCGACAGCTACCGCGCCGAAAACTTGCCGCAAAATCTCACCCAAGCGCAACGCGATTTCTTCGGCGCTCACACCTACGTGCGCGTAGACAAACAAGAGCAGGGAGCGCTTCACACAAATTGGGAAGAGCATTCAGGTTAAGCAAGAGCTACAAACCCGGAGTAGCAACCACGAAAGCACACGAAACAGCACTATCACCTTGGTTGTCGTTCATCCGGTTTCGCGGTTAAAATCTGCTGTTCCTCATTACCAAACGGAGTAGCCTGCTGTGAAACGCATTATCTTCAACACGCTCTCCCGTCTTCTTATCATCGTCAGCCTGTGCGTCTCCGCTTCGGCCGAAGAGACTTGGACGCAGGTGCGCTCGAAAAACTTCTCCCTCGTCGGCAACGCGAGCGAGCGTGAGATACGCAAAGTCGCCGCGCAACTCGAAGGATTCCGCGATGCGTTCGGGCGTTTATACAATCGTTCGCGGCAGGATACAGCGGCGCGCGTGACAGTCTTCGTGTTCAAAGACGATATCTCTTTCAAGCCGTTCAAACCCCTCTACAACGGACGCCCCGCCGAACTCGCCGCGTATTTCCAATCCGGCACGGACATGAACTACATCGCGCTCACGCCTGAAAAGCGCATAGCGCATCCTTACGCCGTCGTCTATCACGAATATGTTCACCTGCTTCTCTCCAATAACACGAGCAACGCGCCGCTCTGGTTCAATGAAGGTTTAGCCGAGTATTACAGCATGTTTGATGTTGACGGTAAGCAACGGGTGAAAATCGGCGCGCCCGTCTTTGAACACGCCCGCCTTTTGCGCGAAAGCAACGTGCTACCGCTTCGCACACTGCTTACGGTTGACGGAAGCTCGCCATTCTACAAAGAAGCGGACAAGCGCGGCATCTTCTATGCGCAATCGTGGGCGCTCGTCCATTACCTCATCCACGGCAGAGAAGGCGCGCGCTTTCGTAAACTTCAAACCTACTTTGATCTCGTGGCTTCGGGTAAACCTCTCGAAGAAAGTTTCCGCACGGCTTTCGACACTGACTTCGCCGGAATGGAAAACGAACTCGGAGAGTACGTGCGGCGCGCGCATTACCCGACGAAGATCGCCACGTTTGAGCACGAGTTGGAGTTTGATGCTCAAATGCAGAGCGCGCGGCTGACGGAAGCCGAAGCTCTCAGTTATCTTGGCGATCTGTTACTGCACATCAACCGTCTCGATGCGGCTGAAACTTATCTGCGTGAAGCCCTCGCGCTCGATCCGAAGTCGGCCGCCGCGCACGTTTCGCTCGGCGTGTTGCGCGTGCGCGCGCATCGCTTCGACGACGCAAAAGAGCATCTGGAGAAAGCCCTTGCCCTCGACGCGGGGAACTTTCTCGCCCATTACTACTACGCTTACGCTCTTAGCCGCGAAGGAATGGACGGCAATCAATTTATCAGCGAGTACCGACCGGAAACCGTCGAGCGGATGCGCGCGGAATTAGAGCAGGCGATCAAACTCGCACCCGATTTCCCCAACTCGTATTATTTGCTTGCGTTCATCAATCTCGTTACGCGGGAGAACTTGGATGAATCAATTCAATTGCTCCGCCGCGCCATCGCCATCGCGCCCGACCGCGCGGAGTTCTCATTCGTGCTCGCGCAAGTGTTCGTGCGTAAAAGCGATTTCGCCCAAGCGCGTCACATCCTTGAGCCGCTCATGCAAAGCAATCCCGATCCGCACCTGCGCGCCCAAGCCCGGAGAGTGATGGATTCGATTTCGATTATTGAAGAGTGGCAAGCGCAAACTCGTCTTATCGAGAATCAGCGCTCAACCGAACGCGCGAGCCTCGCCACAAATATGCCGATGCGCGTCCGCCCCGCCGAAGGCGAACAACAGCAACGCGGCGCTCTGGCGCACATTGAATGTCCGGCGGGCAACTCGGCCGTACTCGTCGTCGAAACCACCAACGGCACGCGCAAGTTTTACGTTTCCAATCTGACGCGCTTAAAGTTCATCACTTACACAACGGAGATAAGCCGCGAGATAACTTGCGGCGCGCTTAAAACATTGCTCGATGCGATCATCACTTACCGACCAGCGAAAGAAGCGCGGAGAGGATTTGAGGGCGAGGCGGTGGCCGTTGAGTTTCTGCCGAAGGATTGGAGCGAAGGTAATTAAAGGTGGACTACTCATGTCTACTAAAAACCATCGCTACAGAGCGCAGTAAAAATTCTATTGAAGGGTAATGATCCAAAGCGGCAAGTACATTTGAGCTTAACTACTTTAAGGGGCGTAAGAAAAATTTTAGTTGGGTTTTGTTATCGTGGTGCGCTTCGATCCTTCGGTGGAACGGCGCGCGGGATGTCACCGTCGTCCAAAATTAGTGGCGCGTCCTCGTCGTCCGGGTTCTTCGGTTTCGGTGCGCGGCGCAGGATGGGCGGGAGTTTCGGGCGCGGTATTTCAATCGTCGCCACTTGCTCCGTGCGACGCAAGATCGCGCCGCCGCGTCCGGCGATCCACGCGGCCGTGCCGCCGCGATAAGCGACTCCGAAAAGCGTCTGACTCGTGACGTTCGGTTGCAATGCCCACGTCGCGCCGCCGTCCCTTGTAGCGAGCACGCGCCCCTGATCGCCTACCGCCAAACAATCATCGCGGCTCGCCGTCGCAATTGAGTAGAGATTTGATTTCGAGGCGTTCTCCTGTCCCTTCCACGTCGCGCCGCCGTCGTCGGTGCGTAAAATGGTTCCGCGCTCGCCGACCGCATAGCCGCGTTGTGCGTCGGCGAACGTCACGTCGAAAAGCCACTCGCGCACGTTCGCGTCCACAAACCGCCATGTCTCGCCCGCGTCTTCCGTGAGCAGAATCGTTCCTTGCGAACCGACCGACAAGCCGCGCCGCGCGTCGAGAAAATAGACGGCTTCAAGCCACGTCACGGTGTTTGTGCGCTGCAAGCGCCACGTCTCTCCCGCATCTTCCGTGCGGAGCATCGTGCCGCGCGCGCCCGCCGCCCAGCCATGCTGCGCGTCAATGAAGTGAACGCCGAACAGATCGGCGGTCGTCTCTTTCCGTGCGACCGCCGCCCACGTTACCCCGCCGTTTGCGGAGCGCAAGATCGTGCCCTTCTCGCCGACCGCCCAACCTTGCAGAGCATTGATGAAAAAGATTTGACTCAAGCGCGCGGTCGTCCCCGTTGGGCGAACCGTCCAGCTTTTGCCGCCCGATTGCGTGTAAAGAATTCGCCCGCGCGCGCCCGCCGCCCAGCCGCGCGCGCTGTCGAGAAAGAAGATGTCCGAGAGATCGTCGCGCCCGCCTTCGGTGAGGCGTCGCCACTCAAGGCCGCCGTCGTCCGTGCGCAACACGAGTCCGTCGTCTCCGGCCGCCCAGCCCGTCGTTTCGTCTCCGAAAAAGACGCTCGTCAACTTCGGGTTTGTGCGCACGCTCACGGGCAGCCACGTCGTGCCGCCGTCGGCCGTCGAGATCACCACGCCGTCTGTGCCGACCGCCCAGCCGTTACGCTCGTTGATGAAAAAGACGGCGAGCAGATCGTGGCGCACGAAAACATCAACGGCCACCCACGTCTCACCCGCGTCTGTCGTGAGCAACACGAGTCCGCCGTAGCCGACTGCGACGGCGCGCGAAGTGTTTGCGGCGAACGCCACGCCTGTGAGCGGCTGCTCGGTTTTCGTTTCATAATTCTTCCACGTCGCGCCGCCGTCCGAAGTCGTAATCAATGTGCCGCGCGCGCCGACCGCCAGCCCGCGCTTCTCATCTTTGAAAGATACGGAATAGAGATGCGCGCGCACGCCCGACGCTTGATTGCTCCACGTCCGGCCGCCGTCCGTCGTCTTGATAATTTTTCCGTAAGTGCCGACCGCCCAACCCGTCGCGCCGTCTTTCGTGAATGTGATGTGGTAGAGATGATCGCGCGTGATTGAATTGCGAAGCGTCCACATGCGCCCGCCGTTCTCGGTCGTCAGTACTGCGCCCCGCGCTCCGGCGATAAAGACGCGATCCTTATCTTGCACATGGATCGCGTAGAGCGTGGTGTTGACCGGTGACTTCTGACTCTCCCAATTGAAGCCGCCGTTCTCGGTGTAGAGAATGACGCCGTCGCTGCCCGTCGCCCAGCCGCGTTGTTTGTCGGGCGCAAACCGGACGGAGGAAATGCTGTTGCCCTGCGGCAACGGATTCTGCCACAACCATCCGCGTGCGCTTTGCGATTGTCCGACAAGCGCGCCGCACAAAATTAGCAGCAGCGCGGAGAGGGTGCGGTGCGCAGATCGTCGCCGGATGATTAAGGCAGAGGAAAACACTTTGATGAATTCTGATCAGCGTCAGATTTCAAATCACAAACGACCGATTTGAAATTGTGAAATGAGGGGTTACGGACGACTCAACACATGGAACTTTACGAACTTAAGCGCACAGTCCTAATCGTGTTTTGCTTCCGCGCCGGAAACTGTATTCACGGCTTGCGCCGCTTCATTCAAAAGCGTTTCGTCCACGCGACCCAACGCGGCGATGCGGCGCGCGGCGCCGTCAACCGCTTCCTGCGCCACAGTTCCTGCATGACCCTTCGTCCATTCCCAACGAATTTGATGCGGGCGCGCCACTTCGTCCAACTTCCGCCACCAATCAAGATTCGCTTTGCGGCGGAAGCGTCCCGTCATCGTCTCCACGACGTAGCGCGAATCCGTAATGACGCGCACGCGGCACGGCTCTTTCAGCGTCTCCAAGCCGAGCGCGGCGGCGGCGATCTCCGCCTGTTGATTCGTCGCGTCGCCGAGGTAGCGACCGACCGCGCGCCACACATCACGAAAGCCGAGCAGGGCGACGGCCGCGGCGCGTGCTTCTTTGCCGCCGCCGTTGCCGAGACTCGATCCATCGCAGAAGATGACGACCTCTTTGCGTTCTTCGCTCACGCCGCCGCCTCCGCCGATCTTCTTTCATCACGACGGCTCACGACGACGACGTTATCAACCGTTTCCTCAAACGCATCGTCGTGCGAGATGACGAACAGTTGATCGAAGTGGCTCACCTGCCCGATGGCGCGCGCAAGGTTTTCGCGGCGTTCGGCGTCCATGTTAACGGTCGGCTCGTCGAAGAATGCGAGGCGAATGTCGGAGAGTTGTTTCAAGAGCGCGAGGCGCACGCTGAGTGCTGCTACCATCTGTTCGCCGCCCGACAGATTCGCAAACGGGCGTTCATAGCCCGCTTCTTCCAAATAAATTTCGTAGTCGCCCGACCATCGCAGCGTGCGTCCGGCTTCGCCCGTAATCTCACGGAAAAGCCCGTTGGCTTCGACCGAGATGTGTGCGACGTAGCTTTGCGTGACTTCCGGCCCGGCTTGTTTGAGTATGTCGCGCACAAAATCGGTTGCCTCATGAAGCCGCCGCAGATGAGCTTCTTGCGCCGTATCTTTTTCGCGCGCTTGCCGCACCTCTTCGAGCGTAGCGATCTCCGTTTCAAATGTTGCGACGCGCTCGCGCTCGTTCTCAAGTTTCGCGTTCGTCGCGGCGATGCGCTCGCGCAGAACGGAAAGATTGTTTCGGGCGTTCGTGTGTTCCGCTTCGTCGTAAAGGGCAATTGCACTTTCGTGCTCGGCGACGGCAACGCGGTGCGCTTCTTCGCTCGTTTCTGCATCCGCTTGCGCGCGCACAAACTCGCTGCGACGCGCGGGAAGTTGCGCGGCAATTGCGGTCGCCGCGAGATGTTCACGGTAGCCTTCGATAGATTCGTCACGTTTCTGCGCGGCTGCGCGCACGCGCTCATCAAGCGAATGAAATTGTTCGAGTCGGGCGTCGAGCATTTTCCCCTCGCGGTGCAACGCATCGAGAGCGGCGCGTGCCGTTTGCGCTTTTGCTTCGAGCGCCGCTTCATGCCCCGCCTCGGCGCGGAGCGAGACGGCGCGCCCGCGCGGGTCATTCAAATTCTTCAAGCTTCGATCAACTTCCGCTAGTTCCGCTTCAAGCGCGCCAGCCGCGCCAGCCGCCGCGCTGGCTTCGGCGCGTTCCTCCTTGCGCCGCTTGCCTTCTTCCTCGATCTCACTCAGACGCTCGCGCAACGGCTCCAGCTCAGCGAAACGCAACGCTGCTTCACGCGCTTGGCGCAGCGCAGCGTCAACTCCGATCCTTTTATTCTTTAGCTCCTGAAGGCGTCCGGGGCGCGGCGGGCCTAAGCGCGTCAACGCTTCGTCGAGCCGGATGAGCGCCGCGCTGTTGTTGTCGAACTGTTGCCGTTCACGCGCGAGACGCTCGTGGGCGAGTTCGGCGCGAGTCGCGTGGTGTGCGGCCTCACGCGCGTCGCGCAAACTTAGGCTGAGTTCCTTGTGCTCTCCTTCGACGGTGACGAGCGCCGCCTGATTCGTCACGAGTTGATCAGTGAAATACTCGTCGAGCGTGCGGTCTTCGCCGATGTTCAAGCAGCGCTCCGAAAGGATCGGGCAGAGTCCACCCGCAACTTCGCGGCGCATCTTCTCGTCGCGCTTGATTTCGGCGCGCAGATGCGCCGCTTGTTCCGTGAGTGCGCGCGCGCGCGTTTCGAGTTCAGCTTCGCGCCGCGCGTCAGGCGTCCGCGCGTCATGTTCTTTGATTTCGCGCTCAACTGCGGCGATTGCTTCTTGCAAACGCTTTATCTCACCCGCCCGTTCGCGGCGCTGATCGGCGTAGTGCGTGCGGTTGGTCGTCGCGTCAATTTCGGCGGCCAACTCGTTGTCAATAAGAATTAGTTCGCTCTCAAATTCATCAAGGCGCGCCGATGCATCGCTTGCGCGCTCCGCCTGACGAATGCGCTCGCCCGTCTCTTTGTGCTGCGCACGCAAGAGGGCGAGTTCGCGGTCGAGTCGCGCAAGGCGTTCATGCGCCGCCAGCGCACGCGCGCGCAGATCGATTAAGCGTTCGCGCTCGCGCTCCAGATCGTTCTGCCGTTCAATGTCAATCTCAAGTTCGACGAGCGCGACGCGGGCGCGCGCGGCTGACTCAAGCCCTTCTTCCGTCCGCCCCAGTTCGCTTTCGGCAAGGACGGTGCGGCGCGCAATCGCCTCCGCTTCACGGCGCAGATTTTCGCGCTCCGCCCGCTCCGTTTCGAGGAGTTGCAATTCGCTCGTCGCTTCAACGTGCAGGCGATGATCCGCTTCCGTCCTCACGACGCGCGCGTGCGCTTCTTCGGAGGCGGCGAGTTCAGTGCGGGCGTTTTCAAGACGCCGCCGTATCGCGTCGCTTTCGACGGCGAGGCGTTCGGCCGTCATGCCGGTGCGGTTAACCGTTTCAGCGGCCGCTGTCAAACACTCGACCGCACGCGCGCGCTCCTCTGCTTCGCGCCCAAGACCTTCGAGCAGTTCGCTCAGTTCTTCGATGGTAACTTGCGCCGCATCGCGTCGCCCGACGAGTTCATCGTAGCGCACAAGTTGGCCTTCATGGCGTGCGATGCAAGCTTTCACTTCCGCGATGCGCTCTTTGATCAGGTTAACCGTATCGAGCAGACGCTGCGCCCCTTCGCGGTATTCCTCGACTTTCAGCAAACGGTCGAACGCGACTTTGCGCTCGCCCGGCTTCTGAAGAAAATCGGCCGTAAATAATCCTTGCGGGACGCCGACGGCGTGACGGAAAAGCGTCTTCAAATCCGTGCCCGGTTCAACGCCGAAGAGCACGCGCAGCCAATTCGCCACGTCCACTTTTTTCTCGGCGAGGCGTTGGTTGCGCGCGGTGTCGTGGATGTAATAATTGTTTCCCGTATCACGATGCACGGTGTACTGCCGCCCGTCTGTGTCGCTCTCAAACGTGACGCGCACCGTGCCCTTCTTTGCCCCGCGTCTGAGGAAATCATCTTTGCTGTATTCGAGCGTGTCGAAGAGCGCCCACGCGAC
>JACCYN010000002.1 GCA_013696465.1 Pyrinomonadaceae bacterium | reverse complement strand
GAGTCAAATGCACGCCGTAATACGGCTCATGTTCCACCAAGCCCATCTCCGCCAACGCCTTGACCATCGCTGTCACGGAGGACGGCTTGACGTTCATGCGCTCGGCGAGCGACACGGTTTTTACTTGTTCGTGCGCCCGCCCCATCAAGTAGATAATCTTCAGGTAATCTTCGACAACCGGCGTTACGGCTTGTGCCAAATTCTCTGCTGTCGTCATCTCGGTCGTTACCTCACCTGTCTCTTTCCGTATCTTTCGCCGCAGTATAGCCTAAACTTGACCTTCTCACAAACGCGGTGTATAAAGGGCGAAATTAAAGTTTAGGTTAGCCTAAACTTTAATTTCGCGCTACAAAATTATCTAAGAGGAGAGTTTGTTATGTTCACCGTTCCGCGTTTCATCGGATGCGCTTTTTATTTCATGCTCATCGTCGGATGCGCTTCGTCCGCGTTCGCTCAATCATCCGGCGTCGTTCGCGGGAGCGTAACGGATGCGAGCGGCGCGGTGGTCGTCGGCGCAAGCGTCAGGCTTGTGAATGCGACGAGCGGCTACGCCCAAGAGACGACGACGAACGACGACGGACGCTTCACGTTCTTCAACGTGCCGTTTAATTCTTACACTTTGCGAATCAGGCAAGCGGGCTTTGCCGATGTCGAGCGCGAAGTCGCTTTGCGCTCGAACGTGCCGCTCGAAACGGAGGTGCGACTTGCAGTCGGCGGCGTGGCTGAGGAAGTCACGGTGACGGGCGATGTGTTGGAATCAGTCGAACCGGCGCGTAGCGAGTACGCGGTTGACGGGACGAGCATACGCAATTTGACGGGCGCGCTGCCCTCGCGTCAGATCGAGAATCTCGTCCTGAGCGTTCCCGGCACGGCGAAGGATGGCAAAGGCACTTTTCACCCACGCGGCGCGCACTACCAAGCCAGCTTTGTGATTGACGGCGTGCCGGTCAGCGACCAGCTTTCGACGATCTACGCGAACAACTTCGACGCGCGTAATACCGAAAGCTTAAGCGTGCAACTCGGCAACATCGCGCCGGAGTTCGGCAACAAAGCGTCCGCCGTCATCCAAGTGACGACGCAATCAGGTTTAGGTTCAGGAAGATTCGTCTTCGGCAGCCTGAGCGTCGGCGGCGGCTCGTTCAATTCCGGCGAAGTCGGCTTCAAACTCGGCGGGCAGACGAAAGACAATCGCTTCGGTTATTTTCTTTCGGGCGCGGCGAACCGCACCGCGCGTTTCCTCGACACGCCGTTTCAGAACGCTGTCGCTGATTTCGGCAATGGGCGAATTATCACCGCCGATGGTCGGGGCTTGCACAATAACGGCGCGGGGCAAAGTTTCTTTTCGCGCTTTGATTATGTGCCGAACGAACGCAACTTCTTCAAGTTGAATCTCGTGCTCGCGCGTTCGCGCTTCGACGTGCCGAACCTCGCGTCGCAAGAGCTGAACGGGCAAGATCAGGTGCAGGAGAACCGCAACCTCGCCGTCTATCCGTCGTGGCAGCACGTCTTCAATTCGCGCCTCGTGATGACGATTGCGCCTTACTTGCGTATCTCGACCGCCGCTTCGGATGCCAGTCCGGGCGACACGCCGATTACGTTCACCCAAGACCGTCGCCTGCCGACTTACGGCGTGGTCGCCAACCTCGCTTACACGGGACGCGGACATCAAATCAAAACCGGCATTGATGCGTTTGTCTTTCCCGTCGGCGAGCGTTTCAGTTTCCAACTCACCGATCCGACCTTTAACCCGCTGCCCGCCAATTCACGCGCGACGATTCGTGCCGATGGCACGGTTGATTTCGCGTTCGATCCGAATCTCTCGCCAGCGGAAATTAACAACCTGTTGCTCTCGTTTAACCCGAACCTCTTACCTTACGACCGCACTATCTCCGTGCAAGCCGCCGCGAATAATTCCGTCATCACGGGCGCGCCGCGCTTTTTCAACACCGCGCCGCGCCAGACCGGAAGACAATTCTCGGCTTACGTGCAAGACACATTCACTTACCGCCGTCTGACGGTTTCCGGCGGCGTGCGCTTCGACCGTTACAGCTTTCTCGTCCGCGAAATGGCAGTCAGTCCGCGCATCGGGGCGGCTTTCCGCCTCACTGATTCAACTACGCTGCGCGCTTCATACAACCGCATCGCGCAGACGCCTTCGACCGAAAATCTGCTCATCTCCGAGTCGGAAGACGCGGCATCGCTTGTCAACCCCGGCACCGTCGCGCTCTTAGGCACACGCTTGTTGCGAATCCCTTTGGAGCGCGCCAACTGGTTCGAGGTCGGGGTGGGGCAACGACTCGGACGCTTCGGGCGCGTTGACGCGGCGTACTACCGCAAGCGAGTACGCGATTTGCACGACAACGATCAGTTCCTGAACACGACGATCATCTTCCCGATTTCCCTTGCGCGCGGGCGCGTGGACGGCTTCGACGTAAAGTTCGATTCCGCGAGACGCGCGGGCTTCGGCGGCTACTTCACTGTCGGCACGGTGCGCGCCGTCGTCACGCCGCCCTTCTCCGGTGGACTCTTTCTCTCCGGCGCGACGCCCGAAGATTTTGGCGGCAGTGAATTCATCATTGACCACGACCAGAAGCTTAACATTCAGGGCGCACTTCAATACGACAACGAACGGAACGGATTCTTCGCGCAACTCTTGGCGCGCTACGACGGCGGACTCGTGACGGGTGTCTCCGCCGCCGACCGTGCCGCGCTGCTCGCCAGCCCCGACAACGCGTCGGGAGCCGCGCTCCTCAACTTCGACGAACAACCTGTACGCACCAAACCACGCACGATCATTGATGCATCAATCGGTTACGACTTTATCCGGCGCGAGAACACAAGAGTCGGCGTGCAGTTCGACGCTTTGAACCTGACGAACCGCATCGGACTCTATAACTATCTTTCGGTCTTCGGCGGCACGAACTATATCCCGTCGCGGTCGTTCAACATGCGCCTTAAATTAGATTTTTAAGTTTCCGCAAACTGCTCGCGGTTCAACTTGTAAGCAAGTTTTGCGCTTACATAAAATCATTATGTTTCGTGCTCTCAATTGATTAATAACCGTTTGCAGCTACGTTTGAGGTTATGCCGGACGCTTCCTGCGCGATCTTCACGCCGACGCTCGCGCCGATTCTAGTCGCGCCCGCCTCGATCATCTGCCGCGCGTCCGCCAATCCGCGCACGCCGCCCGAAGCCTTGACGCCCAATTCGCTTCCGACCGCCTCTCGCATCAACGCGACATCGTGGACGGTTGCGCCGCCCTTCGCAAAGCCCGTCGAAGTCTTCACGAAATCAGCGCCCGCCCGCTTCGCCGCAAGACACGCGCGCACCTTCTCCTCGTCCGTCAAAAGCGCGGTCTCAATGATCACTTTGCACAACACGCCGAACTCGTGCGCCGCTTCCACGACCGAGCGAATGTCATACTCGACCGCGCAATCGTCTCCCGATTTAAGCGCGCCGATGTTGATCACCATGTCAACCTCGCCCGCGCCGTGTGAGATCGCGCGTCTGGCTTCGTATGCCTTCACGTCCGGCAACGTCGCGCCAAGCGGAAAGCCGATCACGGTGCAGACAGGAACGCCTGTGCCGCGAAGATGACAAGCTGAGGAGCGAACCCATGTCGGGTTCACGCACACGCTCGCAAAGGAGAACTTTGCCGCCTCTTCACACAGACGGCGGATGTCGCTTTCAGTCGCTTCGGGTTTAAGAAGCGTATGATCGATCAAGCTCGCCCAATCTTTCGCCGACGAGGTTTCGCCGAGCACAAGTCCGATGCGCGACGCGCCCGCGTCAACCACGCGCTGCATCCGTTCGGGACAACGGTTAAGACACTCCGAGCCGCAACCGCACATCGCCGCCTGCTCGTTCGCTTCGTTGTTCAAGCGCGCGACGATGACATCGGTGATCTGTTCGATCAGGTGTTCGAGATTGCCGTTCGATGCGTATGACATTTAATTAAACCGGATCAAAGCTTGCTGAACATCACTGACAATCTTGAATTATACTCCCAAAGTTTATGCCGCTTGTAAATTCATCCGAATGCCACCGCGCGGGCGCAAGGTAACGGAAGCATCGGGTTCGATGACTTGTCCGGGCACAGGGCGCAGGCGAAACTTTTGCGTTACCGTTGCGAGAATCAACTGCGCTTTCATCAGGGCGAAATTGTTGCCGATGCACTGGCGCGGGCCGCCGCCGAAGGGAAAGTAAGCGTAACGCGAACGCGACTCCGCCCGCTCCGGCGCGAAGCGTTCAGGGTCAAACTCATCCGGCTCATCCCAGAAATCAGGATGCCGATGCGTGATATACGGGAAAAGCATGATCTCCGCTTTCGCCGGAATGTGGTAACTGCCGATCTCGTCATCGCTGATTGTTGTGCGCCCCAACGCCCATGCGGGTGGGTAGAGCCGCAGCGTTTCTTGGATGATCATGGAAGTGTATTTGAGTTTCGGTAAATCTTCGTATGTCGGGGCGCGCCCGTCGAGCGCTGCCGCGAGTTCCGCCAGAAGTTTGCGTTCCACGTCCGCGTGTTGCGAAAGAAGGTAGAACGCCCAAGCGAGCGCGACGACTGTTGTTTCGTGTCCGGCGACCATGATCGTAAAAGCTTCGTCGCGCAGTTGCTTGTCGTTCATGCCTTCGCCGGTCTCCTCGTCTCTCGCGCGCATTAACATCGCCAGCAGATCGTTCGTCTCGCTTTTCTCCCCGCGTCGCCGTTCGTCAATCATGCTGTATATAACGCGGTCGCCTTCGCTCAA
>JACCYN010000001.1 GCA_013696465.1 Pyrinomonadaceae bacterium | reverse complement strand
CGGGCGTGTTGGATGAACTAGGGCTTAAAGCCGCGATAGAGTGGCAGTGCGCCGATTTTCATAAACGCACCGGAATCAAATGTGACTTGCTCACCGAACTCGAAGAAGTCGCGCTCGACCGCGCCAACGCAACCGCCGTGTTTCGCATCCTGCAAGAGAGTTTGACGAATGTTCTGCGTCACGCTAAAGCTTCTGCCGTGATGCTTGAGCTTGACGCGCAGGCGAACAATCTCATCCTAGAGATTCGGGATAACGGTCGGGGCATCACGGAAGCTGAAATGGACGACCCGCGTTCGCTGGGCATTCTCGGAATGCGCGAGCGCGCGGTCGCGGTCGGCGGCACTGTTGACATCACCGGCGCGGACGGCGAAGGCACGCGCGTCACGGTGCGTGTGCCGCTCCCTAAAACCGGAGAAGCCAACAACGCGAGGTGAAGATGAATAAAGCGATGATGCGAATCCTAATCGCCGACGACCACGCGATTGTACGGCAGGGTCTGCGGCAGACGGTCGCCGGTCAGCCCGATATGATCGTCGCGGGCGAAGCGCAGAACGCCCATGAAACTCTGAAACTCGTGCACGAGCAGGAATGGGATGTCGTCGTCTTAGACATCACGATGCCCGGCCGGAGCGGCTTGGATTTACTCATCGAGTTGAAGCGAGAACGCCCGAATCTCCCCGTGTTGATTCTCAGTATGCACTCCGAAGAACAGTTCGCGGTGCGCGCTCTGAAAGCGCGAGCAAGCGGCTACATCACGAAGCAGAGCGCGCCGAAGGAGTTAATCAATGCGATCAGAAAAGTGCATCGCGGCGGCAAGTACGTCAGTCCGGCGCTTGCCGAGTCGTTAGCTTTTGAGTTGGGTGACAGTGACGGAAAATCGGCGCACGAAAAATTGTCCGACCGCGAATATCAAATCCTGCGAATGATTGCGACGGGCAGAACACCGAAAGAGATTGCCGCCGAGTTGAACTTGAGCGAGAAGACCGTCAGCACATACCGTATGCGCTTGTTGGAAAAGATGCACATGAAGCGCAACGCGGAACTGATTCGTTATGCGCTGGAGAATCGGCTGGTAGATTGATAACGCGATTCAAACGTCGCTTTTCCCGTCGAGGTATTTGGTTCGCTTCTCCTGTAGATATACTTCACCTTGCAAAGATCATTGTAAGCCGACACAGGCAAAAGTTATTCGGTATCAGAATTGATCGATAAGGACAGTCACGATTGGCTGTTACTTTCGCTTTTTACCTTTCTACCATCGCCTTTCTGCTTATCCCGCCGCTATCGCCCGTGTAGGTAAACCCCCGACAACTTGTCCGTAACTCCCTGACGAAAAAATCAGCCTCCTGCTGGCTGTACGGTAGCGCATATTAAGCTACCTTTAGCCTACTGACTTCCAAATGTTTGGCGACCAGTGCATCGGAAGCGTGCGGTGTGGTGAGCAGAGAATTTTTGCCCACGCCGTCAATAAGGCAATGTCCACCACAGTCACGGTCGGGAAGCGACAGGGAAAGCGAATCTCTAATGGCGGTAGCGCAAGGCTCAATAATAAAATTCAAGTCGCGCGGCGCATCGCCCGCTAAGACGAGCGCAGGCGTCCGGGTAGAAGACTTTGAAGCGGCGGCGTTGCCGCATCTCAACGAACTGTTTCGCACCGCCGCGCGTCTCGTCGGTAATCGCACGGAAGCCGAAGATTTGATACAGGAAACTTACCTGCAAGCGTGGAAGTCGTTTCATCGCTTTGAGCTTGGAACGAATTGCCGCGCTTGGCTGTTCCGCATTCTTCTCAACAAAGCCAATCATCATCGCAGTTGGCTGTTTTGGAGAAAGCGTCATGACAGCGAAGCGGAATTAGAAAATTCGTTGGAGTATCAGCCTCCAATTAACGAACAACTCGGCGACGAAGAGGTGTTGCTCGCCCTCGAACATCTGCCGCGACATTACCGCGAAACGGTATTGCTCGCCGATGTCGAAGATTTTTCTTACAAAGAGATTGCCGCCATCCAGCGCGTCCCCATCGGCACGGTGATGTCGCGCATTTCTCGCGGCAGGAAATTACTCCGTGCGGAACTAACCGACGTTGCCGAATCTTACGGCATCAAGAACGAGAAGAAGTGAGTGAAGAATATCTTTAACCTTACTGCTTTGATTGAACCTCAAAATAAATCTTGCTTTGTGCAGGAATAAAAGAAGTCGGTGCGAGCATTTCTATTCAGATGCCAAACAATAAGCACAACTCATGAAGGGCGGGGCTGCATAGAGAAGAATGGAAGTCTCAAATTTTCAGGTACAGTTGTCGGCGGTCTGTCGGTTAACGACGGAACTTCCGGTCTCGCTGCGCATTAGAGTTGGGCAATTAGCACTGTAAACGGATGATTGATAAAATGAAAGTGATTGAGGAATCTTTCGTTTTCTCATTTGTCCGTTGCGGCGCAGTGGTTTTTATCTCTAAAAATCTATGAAAAGGATCGAGAAGAAACATCTGCTGGCGATCCGCTGGCTGCACTGGATCAACTTCCCGCTTCTGTTCTTAATGATCTGGAGCGGGCTGTTGATCTACTGGGCTA
>JACCYN010000392.1 GCA_013696465.1 Pyrinomonadaceae bacterium | reverse complement strand
AAACAGATGTTGAAGCTGATGGAAGTTTTAGAAGACCACGACGACGTGCAGAAAGTCTCCGCCAACTTCGACATCAGCGAAGCGGACATGCAGTAGAAGGCAGAAGTGAAGAACAGTAAGAATGATTAAATGAGTTGCGCATTTAGTTTTTGCCTTTTTACTTTCACCTTGTGCCTTAAATTATGGTGCGTGTTTTAGGAGTTGATCCGGGCAGCGAGACGACGGGCTGGGGCGTCGTCGAGGGCGACGCGCGGCGGAGCCGCCTCATCGAGTACGGCGTTGTGCGTTCGTCCGTGAAGGCGAGCTTTCCGTCCAGACTGTTGAACATCAGCGACGGCTTAGAAAAAGTTATCGAGCGTTTCGCGCCGGAGGCTTGCGCAGTGGAAGAAGCTTTCTTCGCCGTCAACGTCAAGACCGCGCTCAAACTCGGTCAAGTGCGCGGCGCGATCCTCGTGACGGCCGAGCGCGCCGGGTTGCAGATCGCGGAGTACGCGCCGCGGCTCGTGAAGCAGACCGTGGTCGGCTACGGCGCGGCGGAGAAACATCAGGTGCAAGAGATGGTGCGCCTGCTGCTCAACCTCAGCAGCGTCCCGCAACCTCACGACGCGGCGGACGCGCTCGCCATTGCCATTTGCCACCTCCATCACTCTGGGATCGGGAATAGAATACGTGCGGCGAGATAAATATAGATTTCCTCGCACAACTGATCCAAGTCATAAAAATTATCATTCGTGTTTTTGCCGGGTTCGCTCACTCGCCCGGTAAGCTTTACCGCAAGTGTTCTCTTGATCAACCTCACCTTGAAGGAGACAACTCGCATGTTCACTCACAAGTCTGCTAACGCTAGATTCGTCGTGTTGCTTCTGTTCGTATGCGCGTCCGTGTCCATTGCCTACGCCCAGCAGAGACGCCGCGCGCCCGGCGGCGGGATGCGCGCCGTCGTGGTTGACGAAAGGCTGGCGGTGTTGCGCGGCGAGCCGAGCCTTTCGTCAACGCTCCTGCAACGCCTCAGTCGCGGGCGCAACGTCTCGATCACGGCCACGCGCCGCGCACCCGACGGAATTCTGTTTCACCGAGTGGCGGTGACGCGGCGCACACGCGGTTGGCTGCAAGCCGAATCAATCGCTTCGCCCTTTCGCGCCGACGACGATGACAAATTGCTGCGGCTGATACGCGGCTCGGAAGACTTCGACCGCCTCGCGCGGGCGGGCATTTTCCTCGGTCTGTTTCCGCGCTCGCCCCTGCGCCCTGCCGTGCTGCTGATCCTCGGCGACGCGGCAGAGGAGGCCGCCACGCAGTTGTCGCGCGAAGCCGGAAGGCGTCTTAACGAGCGCGAGATGACGGCGGGCGGCGCGCCCGTCCACTCCTACTTCCTCAACTACAACGGGATTGACCGTTACCGAAGACAAGGCATAGTCTTCACCTTTAACACGGCCGCCAAGCAGTTTCATTACGACGGCACGGCGTGGCGCGAGATCGTGCGGCGCTACCCGCAAAGTTCCGAAGCCGAGCAAGCGCGCTCCAGATTAAACAATCTGCCTTCAAGGTAGGTACGGGCGCCACTCGCCTGACGATCACAAAACCCCCGCGTTGGTTGAACGAATTATACGGCAGCCGTCTGGTTGAAACCTTCACATTAAGTTTCGACCAGACGGCTGTTGCGCTCACACCCCTTGAAGTGCTACTCCCGCCCTCTCTCCGCCAAATTGACCGCTCAGCTTCATGCAGAATGACGTGTTGACTGCTATCGCGCAGATTGCAGCTCCCCGGCGAAAAAGGCTAAGTGCTTTTACGTCAACAGATAGGTTTATGACAGAACGGCGGCACGGAAGTTGAAATACAGGGGTTGCGCAGAGAGTCTGTTTACTGCGGCAAAAATGTATCTCAATTTAAGCAGCGAGTAGGTAATTCTGAAATGAAGCAAACAAAGTCCCCACTAATCACCGCGCTAATTGTATGCCTCGCAATACTTGCGACAATGTGCGGAGGAATACTATTCGGCGACCGCACGAGAGCAGAATCCTCTGAGAAGTCGTCGAGAGCGGACAAGGTGTCTCCTGATCTGCGTGCGTTGATGCGTGACGGCAGGCGTGGCAGGCACGAAGATCAAGACGAAGAACAAGACACGGTGCAGGTCATCCTTCAACTCCGTGGAAAGATGAGCGGCCAACTCAACGGGTTTCTTAACAGCAACGGCATTCACATCAAAGGCGAGTTTAAGAATTTCAACTCACTCGCCGTGAGCCTTCCGGCGAATGTCATTGACGAATTAGCCGCCTTCGACGAGGTTGACTTCATCTCCCTCGACGGAGAAGTTAAAACGCTCGGCCATGTTTCGCTCACGACTGGCACGGATGCGGTGCGTCAACAGACTAGGACGACCACCACGACGAACACGACTTCGACCTCGACCTCGACAAGCACTTCGACCGTCACGACGGGTTACACGCTTGACGGCACGCGCGTCGGCATCGCGGTGCTCGATTCGAGCATTTTCAATTCCCACGAATCGTTTAAGGGTAACGACGGTAACTCACGCATCCGCGTACAAAGGGATTTCACCGGCGAGGGGATGAACACCGACGACCCCTACGGACACGGCACGCACGTCGCAGGGTTAGCCGCTGGCAGCAGCCGCGCGGGCGCGGCATACACCGGCATCGCGTCAAACGCCGACATCATCAATTTGCGCGTGCTTGGCTCACAAGGAACTGGACGCGTTTCAGGTTTATTGGGCGCGCTCGATTGGGTGATGCTGAATCGCACGACCTACAACATCCACGTCGTCAACATGAGCCTCGGCGCGGCGGCCAGTAACTCCTACAAAGACGATCCGTTGTGCCAAGCGGTGCGCCGCCTTGTTGATGCGGGCGTGGTGGTGGTCGCCGCCGCCGGGAATAACGGCAAGGATGCCAACGGGCAAAAGGTTTACGGACAAATTCATTCGCCCGGCAACGAACCCTCTGCGATCACCGTCGGCGCGACGAACACCTACGGCACGGAGGCACGCGGCGACGACGCTGTGGCGACCTACAGCTCGCGCGGGCCGACGCGCAGCTACTGGACGGACGCTTCCGGCGTCAACCACTACGACAACATCATGAAGCCCGACCTCGTCGCCCCCGGCAATAAACTCATTTCCGCGCGCGCAAAGGGCAATTACCTCGTAACGAACTACCCTCAACTGAAGGTTAGCACGGGCAACAACAACCCCGACAATGGGATGATGCAGCTGAGCGGAACGTCAATGGCGACGCCAATCGTCGCGGGCGCGGCGGCACTGATCCTGCAGGCGAACCCGAAGCTGACGCCGAACATGGTGAAGATGATTTTGCAGTACACGGCGCAGCCGCTCGCCGGATTCAATCACTTTGAGCAGGGCGCAGGTCAACTCAATCTTGAGGGCGCAGTGCGGCTTGCGAAGTTAATCCGAACCGATCTGTCGTCAACGACCACGCTCGGCACGCCGATGTTGACGACCAAGACGCTGCCCACGCCGCAAACAACCATCGCCGGTGAAACTTTCACGTGGTCGCAAGGCCTCATCATGGATCACACCTACGCCAGCGGCACAAACCTGATCACGCAGTATCAGAGAGTTTATAACCTCGGCGTGCTCTTGGGCGACGGCACGATGGAGAGCAACGGCGTACTCTTAGGCGACGGTGTACTCTTAGGTGACGGCGTGCTCTTAGGCGATAGCATCTTGATCGGCAACGGCATCACGATCAGCGAGGGCACATTCTTCTGCGGCACGGGCGTGCTGTTAGGCGACGGCGTGCTCCTCGGCGACGGCGTGCTGTTAGGGGATGGAGTCCTTCTCGGCGACGGCGTGCTCCTCGGCGACGGCGTGCTGTTAGGCGACGGCCAAGCGAGGGGTAACGCAGTTCTCGTCGGGGGCGATCCCACGACCTACTAGCGATTAGACGCGATGGCGCGCGGCGATTCTTCCGATTTGCCGCGCCATCGCATCAGTAAACGTCTACACGCATTAACATCCTTTTCCCTTGCGAAGGAGTAGCATCATGTCGGGACAAAACGTGCTGGCTCTATCCGTCCCAGCCTCGATGTTGCCGTCCGCATCATCGCTCAACAGTAGTTATTTGACAACGCAGCCGCTTGCTCCAAATCACAAAGAGGAAATTCTAACTTTCCTTGCGGAGCGTCCACTACAGACGGTTGCCATGGCGGGGATGATCTACGACAACGGCGTGGTCAGCCCGCATAATCGCGGCGCGTTCTACGGTTGCCGCGACGAAGCGGGTAATCTCAAAGGCGTCGCCCTCGTCGGCCATGCGACGCTGATTGAGACGCGCTGCGACGCGGCGCTCGCCCTCTTCGCGCGCGTGGCGCAGAACTATTCGCGCATCCACATCATCATGGGCGAAGAAGCGGAGGTTCAAGGCTTCTGGAACTACTACTCGGAAGGCGGTCAACGAATGCGCGTCCAATGCCGCGAGATGCTGTTTGAGCAGCGGTACCCGATGGCCGTTTCCGAGGTCGTACACGGTCTGCGTTTAGCCGCGCAGTCTGATCTCGAACCGCTCGTTCAAGTGCAAGCTCAAATGGCGCTTGAAGAAAGTGGTCGCAACCCGTTGGAAATTGACCCCATAGGCTTTCGCAGGCGCTACAGCCGCCGGATCGAGAGCGGCAGAGTGTGGGTGTTAACGGAGAACGAACAGTTGATCTTCAAAGCCGACGTTCAATCGGAGACGCCCGAAGTAATTTACCTCGAAGGCATTTACGTTAACCCGGAGAATCGCGGCAACGGATACGGCTTGCGCTGCCTATCGCAGTTGAACCGGGAGTTACTCAAACGAGTTAAGTCAACCTGCCTGCTCGTAAATGAAACGAATTGGAAGGCGCAATCCTTCTACCTTAGCGCCGGTTTCAAATTGCGCGGCGGCTACGACACTATTTTTCTTCACACACAAGAACAATAAGCGTAATGACGTAACCGGCGATGAGAAACTGATTCGGTGAACTGCTATACAGACTCGATGCGGAGAGTCATACACACCTCGACTTCAGTCATGTTGAATACTCGCTCGTTCAATCTGAAAGAACGAGTATTCAACATGATTGCCTTCGCATTTAAGGGATGCCACCCATCCAACTCAAACATTGACAATTCAACTGTTTACGGGGATGTGCGCAAAGGCATAGGGCTTGCAGTAGTCTTGAACGGCTGACGCACATCCTGAAGCGCGTGAGCAGTTTCAACTCCCGTAGACGATTCCCAAACCTTGTGAATAAAGCCCGACACGCAAAAGTATTTCAGTGGATGATTATCGCCCTCGGCGTTCTGATAATCGTTTTCTCTGTGCAGCGCCTGCAGGTCGAAGACCTTGATCTTCGCTTCCTGATATTGTCGCTCATGACGATTTGCGTCGGCTCGCGCGTGACAATTCAAATCCCACGCATCAAGGAACACATCTCGGTTTCCGACACTTTCATCTTCCTTTCAATTTTGCTCTTCGGAGGCGAAGCGGCGATTTTGCTCGCCGCCGTCGAAGGGCTTTGCTCTTCTTTTCGTTTCACGAAGAAGCGGCTCACCATCATGTTTAATATGAGCGTGATGGCTTGCTCGACTTTTGCCGCCGTCTGGATCGTCCAAATAATGTTCGGCAAGCCCGACGCCCTACAGGAAGGTTACACGGCCGTCTACGTAATCGGTCTCTGCGTGATGGCGCTCGTGCAATACGCCGCGAACTCCGGGATAGTCGCCATCGCCTCCGCTTGCAAAACCGATCAACCCCTGTGGCTCACATGGAGAAAGCATTTCCTTTGGACTTCGATCACTTACTTCGCCGGTGCGTCCGCCGCCGGTATCACCGCCAAGTTGATCGCAGGGGTCGGCTTCTACGCTTTCCTCGCCACCACGCCGATCATCGCCATCGTCTATTTCACTTACTGCACTTACCTCAAAAATGTCGAAGCCTCAAACGCGCAGGCCGAGCAGGCGGAGCGTCACGTCGAGGCGTTGCGCGAATCGGAAGAGCGCTTCCGTAGCGCCTTCGATTACGCCACCATCGGGATGGCGCTCGTCTCGCCCGAAGGACGTTGGCTGCAAGTCAATCATTCGCTGTGCGAAATCCTCGGCTGCACGGAAGAAGAGTTGTTGTCGGACAATTTTCAGAACGCCACACACGCCGAAGACGTTGAGTCGGTGCTCTGCAACGTCAACAAACTTCTCGAAGGCAAGATTCCCTCGTACCAAACCCAGAAGCGTTACTTGCACAAGCTGGGTCACGTCGTGTGGGCGCATCTCGGCGTCTCGCTCATCCGCGATTCGCAGGACAACTCGACGCGCCTGCTCTTCCAAGTGCAGGACATCACCGATCGCAAGCGCGCCGAAGACCAACTCGTTCACGATGCGTTTCATGACGCCTTGACAGGACTGCCGAACCGCGCCCTGTTCATGGATCACTTGACGATGGCTATTAATCGCTCGAAGCGTAACGACGAACGATTATTCGCTGCCCTCTTCCTCGATCTTGATCGCTTTAAGATCATTAACGACAGCCTCGGCCACATGGTCGGCGATCAATTACTGGTGGGGATCGCGCGCCGCCTAGAATCATGCCTGCGCCCTTGCGACACGGTGGCGCGGCTCGGCGGAGACGAATTCACGATTCTCCTTGAAGACCTCGGCGACGCGAGCGAAGCCGCAGAAGTGGCTCACCGGGTGCAGCAGGAGCTTGCAACGCCCTTCAACCTTTCGGGGCACGAGGTTTTCACCGGGGCCAGCATCGGCATCGCCCTCAGCACCATCGGTTACGAGCGGGCGGAAGACCTTTTGCGCGATGCGGACACGGCGATGTACCGCGCGAAGACGCTCGGCAAAAAGCGCCACGAGATGTTTGACAAAGGGATGCACGACCACGCAATGAGCCTGCTGCAATTGGAGACGGACTTGCGCCGCGCGGTTGAGCGCAACGAATTCGTTCTTCAGTACCAACCAATCGTTTCAATCGAAACTCAGATGATTCACGGCTTTGAAGCGTTGGTGCGGTGGCAGCATCCGGAGCGCGGCTTCATCCCGCCTGCCGAATTCATTCCGATGGTGGAAGAAACGGGGTTGATTATCCCCATCGGACAATGGGTATTGAATGAAGCGTGCCGCCAGATGCGTGAGTGGCAGGATACATTCTTATTCAGCGCGCCCTTGACGATGAGCGTTAATCTCTCCGGCAAACAGTTTACGCAGCCCGACTTGATCGAGCAGATTTCCAGAACCTTGCGGGACACAGGACTCGATCCGCGCAGCCTCAAGTTGGAGATCACAGAGAGCATGGTAATGGAGAACGTCGAAACGACCGTCGAGATGCTACAGCAAATACGCGCGCTCGGAGTCGAGTTGAGCATTGACGATTTCGGCACCGGATACTCGTCTTTAAGCTACCTACACCGCTTCCCGATTAACACCCTGAAGATTGATCGCTCGTTCGTCAGTTGCATGAACGACAACTCGGAAAACTTTGAGATCGTGCGCACGATCATCACTCTCGCGCGCAGCCTTGAAATGGACGTGGTCGCCGAAGGCGTCGAATCAAGAAACCAACTCGAACAGCTACGAAATCTAGAATGCGATTACGCGCAAGGGTTTCTGTTATCACAACCCTTGAATGTTGAGGACGCTTTCGAGTTGCTAAACAAAGTTCACACCTACGCTCCCCCGGCGTTACCGGCAAAAATCTCAACCCAGCCGCGCGCTGTCGCCGTCTGCTAAACAAACAGAGTCATGAACTCCCCCGCCCTGCACACCGCGCGTCAAGCAGAAGTTTCGATTCGCGCCGACGAAATCGAAACCGGGCGGCTGCGGCTTCGCATGTTTAGCCTTAATGATCTGCCACCGTTGTCTCTGATTACGAAAGACCCGGAGGTGATGAAATACATCGGCGCGGGGAAGCCGATCTCGACGGAAGAAACGCGCTCTAACCTTGTAAAGCTCGTTGAAACTTTTAAGCGTCGCGGCTTTGGACGATGGGCGGTGATTCACAAAACGCACAACAGATTGATCGGCTACTGCGGCTTCACTGTGCTCGACGAAAGGGCGGGGGTCGAACTCGCTTACCTGCTGGCTCGCCCGTTCTGGGGA
This sequence comes from Pyrinomonadaceae bacterium, assembly GCA_013696465.1. Classification (GTDB taxonomy): domain Bacteria; phylum Acidobacteriota; class Blastocatellia; order Pyrinomonadales; family Pyrinomonadaceae; genus JACCYN01. The sequence continues at coordinate 6,246 of JACCYN010000392.1, read as the reverse complement.
AAGGGGCTGGCCACCGAAGCAGCGCGCGCATGTCTCCGTTACGGCTTCGACAAACTGCACTTTGACACAATCGCCGCCATCACCCGGCCGGAAAACACAGCATCGCAGCGCGTGATGGAAAAAGTCGGGATGAAATACCTGCGGCGCGGCCCCCACTGCAACATGGAGTGCGTGCACTACACAATCTCAAAAGAAGAGTTCGAGTTCTCACGCGAGCTTTACCGTCTGCGTCGTGCGTTTTCATAAAACTCTCGGCGAAGATTTATGCATAGGGTTTGTGTAGGGGCAGAGGCTCACTCCCTGCCCGTATTCTTCTACAGTTTTGTTAGACACTCTTAGTGCGCAGTCCGTCGCTCAATAAACGCACGCCGAGCACAAACAGAAAGATCGCAATCGCCGGGGAGAGCAGCGTCAAAGGTTGTTGTCCGAGCAGCGAAATGTCGTTCGCCGCCGCGAGCATGTTGCCCCAGCTCGGCTCCGGCTCTTGCACCCCGACGCCGAGAAACGAGAGCGCCGTCTCAGTGAGCAAAAAGGCCGGAAGCGTCACGGTCATCTGCACAATGAGCGGGCGCATCGCGTTCGGCAAAATGTGACGAAACAGCACACGCCACTCGGAGAGACCGATGCTCTGAGCCGCGAGCACAAATTCTCTTTGGCGCAATCCCGCGACGACGCCGCGCGCAAGGCGCGCCATCTCCGCCCACCCCACGACGACGAAGATCGAAACGAGCAACAGTGCTGCACGCATTGGTGGCAGTTCAAGGGGGAACGCGGCGCGCGCCGCCAAAACGACGATGAGCGTCGGCAGTGCCATCATCACATCCGCCGCGCGCATCAACAAAGCGTCCACAAAGCGACCGCCATATCCGGCGAGGCAGCCGAGAAGAATTCCGAGCAGGCTCGCTAAGATCATCCCCAGAGGGCCGACGACAAGCGAGAACCGCGCTGCCATTAGCAGCCGCGAAAAACGGTCGCGCCCCAACTCATCTGTGCCTAGTAAATTGAGGCGCGGAGGGTTGGCTTTTCCGCCGTCGCGCACGCCGAACAAATGCCGGTTGGCGGTGAATAGTCCGAGAAACTTGTAGGGAAATCCTTTCGTGAAAAACACAATCGGATAAGCTTCCCCGCCATCTTCAACGTAACGACGCTCAAGCGGATCGGCGAGGCGTCGCGTGCGTATGAATGGGCGCAGACTCCACACACCGTTTGCATCCCGGAAGTGAATCGCCGTCGGCGGCGCGAGCGGCTCCGATCTGCGCTGCGTTCGATAATCGTAAGGCGCGAGGAAACCAGCCAACGCCGCCGCCGCGTAAAAAGCAGAAACGATTAGCGCGCCGAGCGCAAGCTTGCGGCGGCGCCGCAAAGTTCTTCGCAAACTTCCTACGTGAGGCAGTAGACGCGTTTTCAATTTGTAAGATTCTGCGCCCGCCGTCGCTGCATTGAAGCGCAAGTCGTTTTCGTCAAACTCGACTTGCGGCGCATTATTTTCCTTATCTGTTTCTTTTTCCATCAAGTAGGCGGCGTGGTTGCGGTTGTTAAAGATGATGACGATCTTCTCGTTCCCGTTTGGCGTAAACGCGGATCGTTGAGGCGCAACAAAACGTCGCCTAAGAGATTGCCGACGAGCACCGCCGCCGCCGACACCAGCACGACGCTCATCAACAGCGGCACGTCGCGGCTGCGCACCGCCGTCACGCTCAATTGCCCCAAGCCCGGAAACCCAAGCACCGTTTCGACGATCACCGACCCGCTCATGATGGTGCCGAGCGAACTGCCGAAGATCGTGATCAACGGATTAAGCGCGCTCCTCAGCGCGTGGCGCAGAATCACGACGCGCTCCGGCAAGCCCTTCGCGCGCGCAACCATCACAAACATTTCATCCATCGCTTCGCGCAAACCGTCGCGCACCTGCGCGAGAAACAACGCGACGAGCGGCACTGACAACACGACGGCGGGCACTAAAATTCGCAGCAGTGACCCCGCGCTCCAAAAACTTTCTTCGCCCCGCGCGAAAATCGTGGTACGAGCGAAAAGCGCGAGCGCAGATAGCGCGAGGACGATGCGCGGCGTTGACGTTCCGAATAGAATCACCGCGCCCGACACACGATCCGCCCAATTGTTTCTCCGCCGCGCCGCCGCCGCGCCCAGAGCGAGAGCTAAGGCGACCGCGATCAGCAAAGCGACGACGGCGAGCACCAATGTGGAAAGCAGACGCGGCACAACGATGCGACTGACGGGCGCGCGGTAATAAATTGATTCGCCCATCTGCCCGCGCAAGACGCCCGCCAGCCAGCGCCCGTAGCGAACGTAGATGGGTTGATCAAGTCCGTAGGTTCTTTCCAGCGAGTCGAGTGTTTCGGCGGAGATGAGTGGGTCGCTGCGCAACGCCGTCAAAGCGTCGCCGCCGGCCGCCGCCAGCAACCCGAAGGCCAACACGGAGACGACGAATAACACAAGAACGCCTTCCACCAATCTCGATAGAAGTAAATTCAACATCTCAATGGCGACCGTCGCATGATGAAGTTTTGATCAAATTTTCTACGTTCATTGTTTCGTCTGAAGATTTGAATTTCTCCCGCGCTCTCCCCAATGCCTCTCCACAAAGCGCGCCCTTGCTCCCGATAAGATAATACTAGACACTGATCCGCTTCTATGCTTGAATTGATTTTGAGATTCGCCGCAGTCTCGGCACAAGCTACACATAACCTTCAAACGCGCCCCGAAACAGCGAAATGAAATTCACACACCGACCTCGAAGAAGCTTGCTTCTCGTTCTGCTCGTCATACTCTTCGGCGCCTGTCAGCAGCCCCAGCAACCGACCGCGACGCCTGAGCCGGAGCAAACTCGTGAGCGCGTGGCTGGCGCGCGCGGCGGCTCCGTCAGGTATCGCCTCGAAGCGCCGCCGAAAACACTCAACTACCTTATGGCGTCGGACGTGTCCTCGCTCGTCGTCTCTTTTTACCTGCTCGGCGGGCGGCTTGTCGAGTTTAATCATGACGAACAGCGTTACATTCCTTCAATCGCGGAATCGTGGAAACTGAATGAGGACGGACGCACGGTTGAAGTCCTATTGCGCGACGGGTTGAAATTCTCCGACGGTCAAGCGCTGACAACGGAAGATGTCGCTTTCACGTTTCGCGCGCTCTACGACGAGCGCACAGCGTCGCCCCTCTTTCGTGATGCGATGTTGATCGGCGGACGTCCCATCGAAGTTTCCGTTACGGATGCGCGTAATTTGCGGCTCACATTTCCCGAATTCGTCGCCGCGCCGGAAAACTACCTTTCAAATCTTGCCGTGCTGCCGCGCCACAAATTGGAAGAGAGTTTTAAGAATGGCACGCTGCGCGATGCTTACGCGCTCACTTCCGATCCGCAATCAATCGTCATTGCGGGAGCGTTCACCGTCGAATCCGTCCAACCGGGCGAGCGCGTCACATTCAAACGCAACCCAAATTATTGGAAGAAGGACTCGGCAGGAACGCAGCTTCCATACCTTGATTCGCTCACCGTCGAAGTCGTCAGCGACGCCAACAACGCCGTGACGCGCCTTCAGCAAAATGCGCTCGATGTCGTTGACCGCGTTCGCCCGACCGACTACGCGACGCTCCGCACGGCACAGGGAAGCATACGCGCCTTCGACAACGGCCCCGGACTAAACACCGATCACCTGTGGTTTAACCTTAATCCCGGCGCGGCGAATAATAAATCTTACGTCGAGCCGACGAGGTTAGCGTGGTTCAATGATGTGCGTTTCCGTCGCGCTGTCGCGCACGCCATAGATCGTGAAGCGATCGCTTCTTCAACTCTGCAAGGACTCGCCACGCCGCTCTACGGTTTCGTCTCGCCCGGCAATCGCGCGTGGGGAGCGAGCGACGTTCCTAAAATCGAATACGATCTGGAGAAATCGCGCGCACTTTTGCGCGAAGCCGGTTTCGAGTCGCGCGGAAGTGGGGACGCGCCGGAGTTGTTCGACGCGAAAGGCAATCGCGTCGAGTTTACTTTGATCGTTCAGGCGGAAAACGAGCCGCGCGTTAAGATGGCGACGGTGATTCAGGAAGACCTCGCGCAACTCGGCATCAGAATGCATGTTGCGCCAATCGAGACGGGCGAGTTGACGCGGCGCATCTCGCAAAGCTTCGATTACGAGGCGGCGCTCTTCGGCACCGCCGTCTCCGAACCCGACCCGTCGTCCTACACAAATTTCCTGCGCAGCAACAGCGCCACGCACCAGTGGTTTCCGAAGCAGGCAGTGCCCGCTACCGAATGGGAACGGCGCGTTGACGAACTCGTTTTGATGCAGAGCCGCGAGCGCGACGTGGAGCGGCGGAAAGCGATTTTCCGCGACGTTCAAATTATTCTCGCCGAGCAGATGCCAATCGTTCCCATCGTCGCGCGCCACGTTGCGACCGCCGCCAACAAGCGTATCGGCAATTACCGTCCGAGCACTGTCATACCCTTTTCGCTCTGGAACGTGGAAGAACTTTTCTTACGACAGTAAAAGTCCTTTTCAAAACCGAATAGAAATAAAACAACGAACTCACACGAAGGAATACGAATAAGAAAGTTGTGCTTTCATTTTCCTTCGTGTCATTTCGCCGCATCTGTGCTTAGTGGCGCGCATCTTGTAATGAATTTTTGATAAAGGTAGTGTTGCAAAATAGAAGCGGCGCAAGTTAGATTGGTCAACAGTTCAAAAGATATTTGCAACAAGGGGGCGCTCTCTCCGGGGAAGGAGTGTGTCCTTCGTTGCTTTCATTAAGCAGGAGGAAAAGAAATTGCCGACTGGAACTTGTCCTGAGTGCGAGGCGGACGTTCACGTTGATACGGATACCGACAAGGGCGATACGATCACGTGCGAAGAATGCGGAACCGAATTGGAAGTCGTCGGGCTTGACCCGGTGGAATTAGACATCGCTGAAGACGACGTTGATGAAGACGAGGAGGAAGAAGACTTTTAAGAAAGTGATGGGTGATGAGTGGTAAGTGAAGAATTGTTCTTAACTAATTACTCATCACTCTCTACTGTTTACTGCTTGGTAGCCGGGGCGACTCTGGCGGACGGTTAGCCCGGTGGGGGCAAGAACGCGGATCGCATGAAAACGTCCGTCGCGTCGTTTCTCTTCCGAAGGGTAGAAGGCGAGAACGTAGGCGGACGTTACTTCTTCGGCGAGTTCGCGGAAGAGCGGCTCGAAGTCGCGTTCGGTCGCGTAGACGTTGCGCCCGCCGGTGCGCTCCACAAGTCCGCTCACATCCAACGGCGTCAGCAGCGGATTCTTGTTTTGCGTGTGCGAAAGAAGGCGCGTATAGGAAGGCAGCGTCACGGTGTACACGCTGGTGTCGGAGGCGTTGGCGCGCTCGATCACGGTTTGCGGCGCAACCGTGTCGCCGACCGGAAAGCCGTCGGTAATAACGACTACAACGCGCTTCATCGAACGACGTTCGCGCGTGCGCGGGGCGGAGCGCACCAGCAGCCGCACGGCGTCATCAACCGCGTCGTAGGTATGCGTCGAAAGTCCGCCGTTCGGGTCGCGCGCAAGTTTGTCGAAAGCGCGGTCAAGTTTATTGAGATCGTTTGTGAACGATTGATGAATCTTAACGCGCATTCCGAAACTCATCACGGCGAAGACGGAAGGGCCGCGCACAAGGCGGCGCGTGAACAAATTTACCGCGCCGCGCAATCGCTCAATCTCTTCAGCCGACATGCTGCCCGATACGTCTAAGGCGAGCACTACGGCGATGGGACGCTCCGCACCGCTCCGGCGTTCGACTCCGAAGAATGAGACAGGGCGCTCCGCTCCGTCTTCGTAAAGCTTGAAATCTTGCGGGCGAAGATTGCGCACGGGTTGACCCGCAGCGTCCGTCACCGAAACGTCAACATGCACAAGGTCGGTATCCACGCGCACAACATCGTCATCATCAATAATGTTATCGGGCAGCGCGGTTTGGCGCGGCGGAGCAGGGGATGGCGTCTGTTGTGCTGAAGTCGTCGGAGCGAAAGCGAAGAGAAGCAGGAAGAAAAGGGCGCAAACGATTTGACGCTTCTCGCGTTGGAGAAACGGAAGCGTATCAGTGAACGGAACGGCTGAAGCGAAAATCATAAATCAGGAATCCAAATAACATTTCTGCCCGACGCAAGAAAACATTATAAAGGTTGAAACCGGAAGCGCGCCAGAAATCTCAAGACCGGGCAACGGCGGGCGAAAGTTCGGGCATCAACTTTGGGCAGGGTCGGCGACTGCAAACTG
>JACCYN010000337.1 GCA_013696465.1 Pyrinomonadaceae bacterium | reverse complement strand
CATCCTGAGTTGCATCCGCGCGGCTGACGGCTTGCATCTCGGAAAAATCAAAATCCCTTCTCCCGTCACTAAACTTCTGCGCATGAGTCTCGGTCAAGGCTTTGCCCTGCTCACTGCGCATGAGCGGCGACATCTCTGGCAAGCGCAACAAGTCAAGAACAACCCGAACTTTCCGAAAGCTTAGAACGAAGAGCGACTGATTCCGCTGCGTCTTCAGTTTGTAACTTTACGCCTCAAGAGTTCGACCTTCAACATCGAGAAGCTTGACCTCGCGCCCCGCGAACTCATCAAGCGAACTCAGATTCGATTGGACAACCTTGCGGTCGCCCACCACGAGCACAATCATCTTCGACGGATCAAGGTAAGCTTGAGCGACGCGCGCAACGTCTTCCAGTGTCACGGCGCGCACGCGCTCCGTGTAGCTGTTGAAATAATCCAACGGCAGATCGTAGAGCGCGATGTCTGAGATGGGGTCGGCGATCTGCGCGGGCGTTTCAAAGCCGCGCGGGAAGCCGCGCACGAGTCCCGCCTTCGCAAACTCCAACTCTTCCCCTGTGACGAGTCGAGCATCGCGCACATCACTCAACTCTTTTAATATTTCTCCCACGGCTTCCGCCGTTACCTGCGTGTGGACGCCCGCGCTCGCGGCGAAGGGCCCCGGCGCGCGTCGGAAAGAAAAGTTCGTCCGCGCGCCGTAAGTGTAGCCTTTATCTTCGCGCAAATTCATGTTGATGCGCGAAGTGAACTGCCCGCCCAAGATCATGTTGAGCAGCAGCAACGGAAAATAATCAGGCGTCGAACGCGCGACGCCGACGCAGCCGACGACGATTACGGATTGCGCCGCGCCGGGTCGGTCAACAAGGTAAAGCGCCGCTTCTTGTTCGGCCGGAGCGTCATTGGACGTTAAGGTTGAAACTTCACTCTTCTGCCAATCTGCGAACGCTTCCTCAAGTTTTGGCACGAGCGTGTGCGCGTTCGCGTCGCCGACGACGACGAGCGTCGCGTTGTTCGGGCGATAAAAAGTTTCATAAAACTCGCTCACATCACGTCTGGCAACGGCGCGAAGCGATTCCGCGTCGCCGATCATCGGATGACCGTAAGGATGGTGGCGGCCGTAGAGTAACTGCGGAAAAATTGTCTCGGCGATGGTAGTGGCGTTTTCACGGCGCTGCTGAAGCGCGGCTAATCGTGTCGCGCGCACGCGCTCCATGTCAGTTTCGGGAAACGCGGGATGGGAAATTACGTCCGCATAAATTTCGAGCGCGCGGTCAAGATGTTTGGTGAGCGTGAGCAAACCGGCAATGCTTGCGTCCCACCCCGCGCCCGTGCCGAGATGCGCACCGAGGGCGGCAAGTTCGTCGGAAATTTGTAAAGCGTTGCGCTGCGCGGTTCCTTCGTCGAGCAAGTCGGCAGTGAAACTCGCTAATCCGGCGCGCGACGCGGAATCGTTTCGCGCACCGGCTTTCACGACGAGGTTCATGTTGAGGAGCGGTAGCGTGCGGTGTCCGACGAGAAGAAGATCGAGATCGTTACGAAGGCGGAAGCGCTCGATTGAGGGCAAGGCGAAGCGCGGATCGGGCGCAGGCTCCGGCAGCTTGAAAGTTTTATGAGAGTGGTCGTTTGGCGTGAGCGCGTCGCTGATGTTGTGCGCGATGCTGGCGGGCGGCGCGGCTTCTGCTGTCGGCGTCGCGGCGAGCGCGGCTTTGTTCGGCAAAGAAATGCCGGACGCGATGTTCTGTCCTTCCGTCTCGTTCGCCTTCAAGGGTTCTTCTCTTCTCACGACGCCGAGCACAAGGCGGCGGTCGTTAAGGTATTTGCCCGCGACGCGCTGCACGTCTTCGGGCGTCACTTGGGCGTAGCGCGCAAGGTCTTCTTCAAAATAGTCGGGGCGATCCAAAAACGTCGCGTAGAGATTCATCTGATCCGCTTTGCCGCCGAAGCCACCGAGCGATTGCAGGCTGTAGATAAACGAAGCTTCATAAGCGTTCTGATAACGCTCGATCTCTTCGCGGGAGGGCGCTTCAAGTTTGATGCGCTCGATCTCGCGGTTAATCGCTTCCTCAAGTTCGCCGAGCGTGTGATCGGGCTTTGCCGTGATGATGATCTGAAAATGACCGGCGATCTCGCGCGAGCTTTGATAAGCCGCGACGCTCTGCGCGATCTGCCCTTCATAGACGAGCGCGCGGTAAAGGCGCGAGCTTTTGCCGCCCGCGAGCACCGAGGCGAGCATGTCAAGCGCAGCGTCGTCTTCGCTCATCTGCGGCGTCGTGTGCCACGCCATGTAAAGGCGCGGCAACGCAACTTTGTCACGCATCTCAAGGCGAATCTCGCCTTCGAGTTGCGGCTGCGGAAACGCGATTCGCTCCTTTTCAACGCCGCGCGGGATCG
>JACCYN010000322.1 GCA_013696465.1 Pyrinomonadaceae bacterium | reverse complement strand
CATCCTTGATGTCGGCTGCGGCCCCGGTTGGCTCAGCGAGTTCTTCGGCCGACTCGGCTACGACGTGACGGGCATTGATGTCAGCCCCGAATTGATTCGCCGCGCCCGCGAGCGCGTGCAGAACATTCCTTACGCCGTCGATCACGAAACGCATTTGCGGTGCCGCTTCATCACGCACGACGCGGAACTCTCCCCGCTCGACGAAAAATTCGACGCCCTCATCTGCTACGACGCGATGCACCACTTCGAGGACGAACGCGCCGTCGCGCGCCACTTCTCGGAGATGCTCAACGTCGGCGGCAAGCTTTTCATCCTCGAAGGCAACAAACCACCCGCCGGGTCAGAGACGGAAAAGTTATTGATCGAGGCGATGCACAAATATCATGCGCTCGAATCGCCGTTTGATCCCGCTTACCTGCGCCGCTTGCTCGTCGAGCACGGCTTCGCCATCGTCGGCGATTACATCAGCGTCAACAGTTTATTCGACCGCGATGCAGTGGATTCCAACAATCGCGTGCTCGTCGAAGCGCCGGAGATCAATTATCTCCTGTGCAAGAAAGTTGTCGAGCGAGGTTCGGCCGCAAGCGTTCCCGACAGCCGTGCCCCCGGCGTGTTGCGCGCAGATTTTTCCGTGCCTGAATTATGGATGGAGCGATTCACGGCGGGGGCGAAGATCGAACTGCCACTAACAATTGAGAACACGGGCAATACGTTGTGGCTCGGCGGAAAACACTTGCGGCGCGGGGCGGTGATGGTCGGCGTGCGAATCGTTGACGAGAGCGGAAAAATCATCAGCGAATTTCATGGACAGCCGCCGCTCCCGCGCGCTGTCGCGCCGCAGGAGAAAGCAGAAGTCGTCGTCGAGTGCTCGTGCCCGACTGTCTCCGGCTCATACAAGTTGAAGATCGACCTTGTTGACGAACACATCTGCTGGTTTGAGGAACACGGCTCGCTGCCGCTTGTGCTGTCATTTGAAATTTCGTAAAAGAATTAATTCAAGCCTTACACACTTTGCCCACTTAAATCGGAGGAGAGGCGATGACGCGCGAAGAGATGCTAGATCAAGTGCGGCGGCTCGAACCTTGGTTTCACTGCATCGAGCTTGGAGAAGACGTAAGGACGAAGAGCGCGAGCGTCGCGGGCGAACCCGCCGATCACCCTTCGGGGACGTGGCAGACGATCAGGCAATGTCTGCCGGAAGATTTAACGGGGAAGGATGTGCTCGACGTCGGGTGCAATGCGGGCTTCTACGCAGTCGAGGCGAAGCGGCGCGGGGCGCGGCGGGTGCTAGGCGTTGACGCGCGCCGCTTCCACGTCCGGCAAGCCATGTTCGTGAGAAGCGCGCTCGATCTCGACATCGAGTTTGAAAGAATGTCGGTTTACGAGTTGAACCCACACGACGTGGGGCGGTTCGACGTCACGCTCGCGCTTGGACTGCTTTACCACTGCAAACACCCGATGCTCGCGCTCGAAAAGTTGGCGCGCGTGACGAAAGAGACGTTGATCGTCGAGACCGCCACGCTGCCCTCGAATCTTCTCCCGGTCGCTTTGCAGCGCAGCGTCGGCGGGTTGGACGTAACTCTGTACCCGGCCGCTTACATCGAAAACGAGCGGGAGGCGAAGGAGGAAGCGTACAATTGGTTTCTGCCGAGCGTCGAGGGGTTGACTTCGATGCTTAAAACCGTCGGCTTCAGAGACGTTGTGCCCTTCGACGTGCGCGAAGAAAGGGCGGTGCTCATCTGCAGTAAAGAGGCAGAATATGCTGACAGCCGGTGCTTGGACGATCTCGCTTCGCGGCTCGAACTCGTGGAGGGCACGGAGACGTGCCACCCCGGAGAGAACGTTCGATTCCTCATCGAAGCCGAAAACACGGGTTACGCCCGGTGGCTGAGCGAAGGCGAACATGAAAGCGGGAAGGGCGCGGTGCGGCTCGCCGCCCACGTGTTAAAGGAAGACGGCGAAGACTTGTTCTGGTATCACGCCGGGGTTATGCTCCCGCGAGACGTCGCCCCCGATGAAACCGTCCCGCTTGAGATAAACTTTCGTGCGCCGGGCGCGCCCGGAAAGTATATAGTTGAGTTCGACATGGTGTCCGAACATTTAACGTGGTTTGAAGACGCCGGGTCGAAAACGTTGCGGCGCGAATTGTGGGTTGAAACTTGAAGCGACGGGACGGCGAGCGAGGATTTTGTTGACAAAGGAGCGGAGCGAAGATTACACTAACGTGGTGTTTCGTGGAGCTATATTGAGCTTACCGAATTCATGAACCGGAAACCGATTGGACGCAGCCTTCACCTCTCCCGGTTTTCCGAACGGCAAATGTTTTGCTAACGAATGCGCCCCGCCGATACCGATTAAATTCAGGAGTTATATGATGCGAAAGTTTACGATTGCGATTTTTGCGCTCGCGTTATTTTGCGCCTCCAATGTTTTGGCGCAAAATCAGAGCGCCCCGACGCTGCGCATTGTTACCGAAGACCCTAACCTGCCGTCCGATCTCTACTACGGCAACGTTCGCGTGAAGCCCTTGCGTCTGCGACCCGGCACCAACCAGCGTATTACGGTTGACGACGCGGACTTCTTCGTCCAACAACAATACATTGACTTCCTCGGACGCTTCCCCGATCCGAGCGGCTTCGCCTTCTGGACAAAGCAGGTCACGGATTGCGGCAACGACATAAATTGCATTGACCGGATGCGCGTCAACACTTCACAGTCGTTCTTCATGTCAACCGAGTTTCAGGAGACTGGTTACTACGTTTACCGTTTTTATCGTGCGACGCTAAACAGAATGCCCCGCTACGCCGAGTTGATGGCCGAGAAGCAGCGCGTCGCTGGCGGCGTGGTAGTTCTTGCTCCCGGCTGGGAACAAAAGCTTGAAGCGAACAAGCGCGCTTACGCCGATTTATGGGTCACGCGCGCCGACTTCGCGCCATTCATGCAGATGACGCCGGAGACGTTTGCTGACAGCTTGTTCGCCAACGTCGGGGTTACACCGAACCCGAATGAGCGTCTGGCGTTGGTTAACGAGTTGAAGAACGGCGGTTCGCGCGCCGTCGTGTTGCGTAAAATTCTGGAGACGGAAGTTGTTTCCAAGAAGGAATACAATTCGGCGTTCGTGCTGATGCAATACTTCGGTTATTTGCGTCGCAACCCGGATGACGCGCCCGACGGAAACATGAGCGGGTATAACTTCTGGCTCAAGGAGGTTAACGGCCAAGGCCAAGGCAGACTCAACGACTACTCGAACATGGTGCGTGCCTTCGTCGTCGCCGGCGAATTCCGCGATAGATTCTAAAACAGAAATCGTTACTTAAAACTAAAGGCTGGCTTCATGAAGCCAGCCTTTAGTTTTATCAATTCACTTTTAATCTTTTCGCAGGGCGAAGGCGCGGTCACAAACCTCAAAGTAGGCAAAAGTTCTCTGAAACTTTAGAGAACTTTCGTTGCTGAATTCTTAACATACATAGTTTTCGCCTCAAGCTTCGCTTTCAATTTACTGAAGTAACCTGCCTGCCAGATCAGCAACAGCATTAAGGCAGCGAGCGACAACGCCAAACCGAGCAGAACTGATTTCGGTCGGTAAACCAATTCTACTCGGTGCTCGCCCGGCGGAAGCTCAACGCCGCGCAGATTGTAATTAACGCGCAGCACTTCCGTCCGTCGCCCATCAACCGTTGCGCTCCATCCCGGATAAAAATTCTCGCTTATCACGAGCACCGAAGTGGCAGAACTGACGCTTCGCAGTGTAATGCGGTTCGGTTCGTAAGTGAGAATCTCGGCCGCGCCTTCCGTCACGGCCGGAGTTGAATTTACAAACGTCAATTCGTCCGTCAACACTGTGCGACGCGCGTCCCAGAGCGCGCCGTCGGCGAATTTACCCGTGCGAATAATTTTGAGCTTCGCTTCGTCGGTTTCCCCGCGCGCTCTGGTCGCTAACCACGCGCGCGGCAGAGCTCGCTTGTTCTCGTAGATTGTGGCTGTACCGAAGTTGCCGGCGCGCTGCCAGCGTTCGGGTTTCGTCTCGGACAATTCCGGTTGTTTCGTTCCTTTTTTGACGAGCCATTCCCGCCGCAAAGGAACCGTCGCACCCGTGCTCTGATCAACGAACGATACATTCATCACTTCCAAGCTTAAATTCGGAGTCTGCGCCGTCGGGACAAACTCGATTTCGCCGCCCGTAACAATCTCACTTTCAGGAAAACTAAAAGCGGTGATGTAGTTGTGCCCTTGATAAGCTCCATCCTCGTTTTTTACTTCCCAACTAAACGCGACGGGAGCTAATTTGTGGCGAATCTTATTGACTATGTCTGGTCGGTCGTGCGCCCACTCGGCCGTGTCCACCCCGGCGCGCAATGGAAACTCAAGCGCGCGCCGCTCGCCCGTCCCCTTCTCTTCCGCCCATACACGCACGCGCGCGATCACTTCTCCGTCAGGCGCTTCGACCGAGTAAGACAAGCGTGTGACTAAGGCGATCTCACGGGCGCGCACGCGCGGCACGACGAAGTGTAGACTCTTAGCGTCCGAATTGTTTGCGAGCGTCGGCGCGTTAAGAGCTTGCGCGGAAAAGAAGCGGTCGCCGAAGACTTCCGTGGCCGGAAGCGGCGGCGGCACATCCATGCGCGGGCGCGGCACGACGAGGTAACGCACGTTTAGCAAATCAAACTCCCGTCCTTCATTCAAACTGCGCGCCGGATTGCGCAGCGTGCCCCAGAGTTCCATGTCGTCGGCTAAAGCACTGTAGCGCGCAAGGCCGAAGCCGTCGCTGCCCGCCGCGTTATGAATCCCGCGCAGCATCGAGGCGTTCGGCTGCAACGTCTCGATGAAGCCTTCCGTGTCGAGGCTCGCCGCCGCCAGCGACGTGCGTTCGTAAAAAGGATCAACCACGCTGAGTATCCGGCTCTCCCACGCCCGTTGATCGTTCTTTTCCCGCACGAAGCGCGCGGCGGGCGACACTTGCGCCAACGCGCCGTCTGCTGCCGGACTGCGCCGCCAACCGCTCGCCTGCCCCCACAAGGCGAGGTCTAACCAGAGCAAAAGGACGAGCAACGGGATCGCTCCGCGCCGACCCCGCGCCGCCCGCCACAACGCCCACAAACTTACGACGGCCGCCATGACCGGCATGAAGAGTTCCGGCGCGCGCAGGAGACTTACGGGCGCTTCACGTCCAAGCTGAAACCCGGCCGGTCTCAACCATTTCACCGAAACGACCGCCAAGACAAACACACACGCGCCCGCCGCGAGAGCGACAAACTTGACGCGCACTTTATGGCGAGAGGCGTGGAGCGAAGTGATGCCCCGTCCGGCCAGCACCGCGAGCGCGAAGTCAAGTTCCATCAAGTGTCTCGCCGGAACGCGAAACAGGTTAAGAAGCGGAACGTAATAGACGATGCGATACAAACCCAATGGCCAATATCGTCCGACCGCGAGCGCGAAGGCGACGACTGCCACCGCGCCCCAAAACTTTGTTCGCCCGTCTCTCTTAGCGCATAAAGCGATTGCCGCGAGCGCGAGCGTTAAGAGTCCGACGTAGCCCGCGAA
>JACCYN010000319.1 GCA_013696465.1 Pyrinomonadaceae bacterium | reverse complement strand
GTTCCAACATCTCCAGCGCGAGCGGGCAATTAGCGACGCTCAACCCGAACTCCTTAGAATCTTGGCTGCAGACGGCCGCGGGCGCGCGCGCGCTCCTCAGCTTTCTTTCGGGCAGAGCGGCGCTTGAAGGACGGTATTTCAACACCAACCCAACCGACAGCATTGCGGACACAACGCCGACCGGGCTCAACAACTCCACCCAATCGCAGATCACCTTCGTGGACGGCGACCTCGATCTGAGCGGCGTGGGGGGACGCGGCAACGGCTTGCTCGTCGTCACAGGCACGTTGACGATGGGCGGCAGTTCTGGCTGGAACGGTCTCGTGCTCGTGCTCGGCGAGGGCAACGTGGTGCGCGACGGCACGCCCGACATCAAAGGCGGGCTGGTGATCGCCAATTTCGATCCGACGGGCACCGGCGATTTTAATGCTCCGTCGCTACTCTCGAATGGCGGCGGCAACTCAATCGTCGGTTATGACTCTTCACTGATCGACCGGGCGCTGAACTTCGCGGCCGCGCGTGTGCTCGGCGTGCACGAGTTTTAGACAGTCTGGCAGTGTGACAGAATGTTGCGAGTGCGTGTGAACATAAATGTTCGCTCGCGCTCGTCTCTTTTAGTCGAGCACAATCTGTGAGTTCGTCCCAACCGCTCGTTTGACAGCGTATCACCCTCTCGCTATCATCTTCCGACTCTTTCTCGATCCTGCTCCTTTTGGTTCGATAACCTTCCGCATCGCGTGCCGTCATGTCCGACATCCTGCTCGTCGAAGACAAAGATTCTCTGCGCCGCGTGCTTCGTCTGACGCTTGAGACGGCCGGTTACACGGTGACTGAAAGCGCGGACGCGAGCGGCGCGCGGGAACTCATCGCGCGCTCGCCCCACCGCCTCGTCCTAACCGATCTACGAATGCCGCACGGCTCAGGCCTCGATGTGCTGCGCGCCGCGCTCGCCCACGACCCCGATACGCCTGTCGTTTTGATGACTGCTTACGGCTCGATTGATGAAGCCGTGCAAGCGATGAAAGACGGCGCGCACGACTTTTTACAAAAGCCAGTTGACTCGAATCACTTGCTGTTGCTCGTCGAACGCGCGCTCGAAGCACGACGTTTGCGCACGGAGAACATTCTGTTGCGCGAAGAGTGGTCGCGCCGCTACGGATTCCCGCGCATCATCGGCGAATCGGAAGCGATCAAGCGCGCGGTCGCTGAAACGCAGCGCGTCGCCACAACGGAGGCGACCGTCCTTTTGCTCGGCGAATCCGGCACAGGCAAAGAACTGTTCGCCCGCGCCGTGCATCATCTCTCCGCGCGCGGTCAGAAAAAAGATCAGCCGTTTGTCGCCATCAACTGCGCGGCGATTCCTGAAACGCTAATCGAATCCGAACTCTTCGGTCATGAGAAGGGCGCGTTCACGGGCGCAAGCGAACGGCGCGCGGGCAAGTTTGAACTCGCTTCCGGCGGCACGATCTTTCTCGACGAGATCGGCGAACTCCCGCTCGCCGTGCAAGGGAAACTCTTGCGTGCCATCGAAGAAAAAACGGTTGACCGCATCGGTGGGCGCGCGCCCGTCCCCGTTGACATCCGCATCGTCGCGGCGACGAACCGCAACTTGGAAGCCGCGGCCGAAGCGGGCGCGTTTCGCCGCGATCTCTACTTTCGCCTTGCCGTCTTCCCCATCGAGATTCCGCCGTTGCGCGAACGCAAGGGCGACGTTGCATTGCTCGCTCGCCACTTCGCCGCTGCGTTCGGCAAAGAGTTGCGCGGGCGCGCGGCGACGTTAAGCGAAAACTCAATCGTTGCGCTACAAGCTTACACATGGCCCGGCAACGTGCGCGAATTGGAGAACGCGATTGAGCGCGCGTGCATCCTCGCCGACGGACTGATGCTTGAAACTTCCGATCTCAACTTGAAAACAGAAACTAAAGAAGCTCCCGAAACGCTCGACGCGATTGATCTTTCGGGCACGCTCTCCGACGCGACCGCCCGCGTCGTGCGCTTCATCGAGCGCCGCAAGATCGCCGACGCGCTCCGAGCGCACGACAACAACAAAACGCGCGCCGCCGAAAGCTTGGGCGTGAGTTATAAAACTCTTCTCACCAAGATCAAGGATTACGATCTTCAATGAATCACGAGCGCGCCGACGATCAAGAGCAGTTACAACCATCACAACAGAAAGCATCGGACGACTCGCACGGAACGAACGATGCGAGCGAAGACTCGCCTCGCGCCGAAGCGTTCAAAGAAGTCGAAGCGCACACGGATGCAGGTGTGGTGGCGGGCGAAGCCGAGATACCGATTGGCGCTGTTCCCGCCGACACCGCCGCCGAACAACAAACCGGGCGTCGGGAACGCGACGGAGCGGCAAGCACCGGAAAGTACGCTTTCCTCGTCGGCGCAGGAATTCTCTTCAGCCGCGTCATCGGGCTTGTGCGTCAGCGCATCTTCGCTTCATTCTTCGGACTCTCCGACGCGGGCGACGCTTTCAACACCGCATTTAGAATTCCTAATTTTCTTCAAAATGTTTTTGGCGAGGGCGCGCTCTCCGCATCGTTTATTCCCGTTTACGCTAACCTTCTCGCGCGCAACGACGAACGCGAAGCCGGGCGCGTAGCGGGCGCAATCTTCGCGCTCTTAGCTTTAATCACTTCGTTCATCGTCCTCCTCGGCGTTCTCGCAACTCCGTATCTAATTCCCTTCATCGCCCCCGGCTTTGAAGGCGAGAAGCGCGAATTGACAACACAGCTCGTCAAGATTTTTTTTCCCGGCGCGGGATTGCTCGTGCTGTCGGCGTGGTGTCTCGGCGTGCTCAACAGTCACCGCCGCTTCTTTCTTTCCTACAGCGCGCCCGTGGTCTGGAACGTGGCGATCATCTCCGCGTTGCTTTTTTTCGGGAACCGCGTCGGGCAGTATCCGCTCGCTGAGATGGCGGCGTGGGCTTCCGTGATCGGAAGCGCGTTGCAATTCGTGATTCAGCTTCCGACCGTGTTGCGTTTGGTCAGACACCTGCGCCCGTCACTCGACATCGCTTCGGAGAACGTGCGCGAAGTTGCGCGCAACTTCTTTCCCGTCTTCTTCAGTCGCGGCGTGGTGCAGATCAGTGCGTTCGTTGATGGAATTATCGCAACCTTGCTCGGCACGGGCGCGGCGAACGCGCTCGCGTACACGCAAAGTCTCTACACGCTGCCCGTCAGTCTTTTCGGCATGTCGGTGTCGGCGGCAGAGTTGCCGCAGATGGCGAGCGCGCTTGGGAACACGGAAGAGATCGCGGCGCACTTGCGTAAACGTCTCAACGCAGGACTGCGGCAGATCGCTTTCTTCATTGTGCCTTCGGCGATGGGCTTCCTCGCGCTCGGCGATGTGATGATCGGGGTGCTGTATCAAACCGGAAGATTCACGCGCGCCGACACGCTCTACGTCTGGGGCATTCTCGCGGGTTCGAGTGTGGGCTTGCTCGCCTCGACGCTCGGACGGCTTTACTCTTCGACATATTATGCGCTGCGCGACACGCGCACGCCGCTTCAGTTTGCCGTCGCGCGTGTGCTGCTCGGCGTCGCGCTCGGCTATTCGTTCGCGCTTCTGCTCCCTGATGTACTCGGTGTTGACGCGCGCTACGGCATCGTCGGTTTAACCGTCGCGTCGGGCGTGGCGGGCTGGGTAGAATTCTTTCTTCTCCGCCGCGCGCTCAACCGTCGCATCGGACGCAC
>JACCYN010000317.1 GCA_013696465.1 Pyrinomonadaceae bacterium | reverse complement strand
AATGGGTTTGTCAACCGGCTCGTCGGCGGCTTTACGCTGTCAACTCTCTTTGTTTATCAAAGCGGTGTGCCCTTCACGGTCGTCGCAGGTTCCAATACCTTTAGCAACGTTGCTAGCTCGCGGGTGAATTACTCAGGCAGTAACTTTAACCCGCGCTACACTATTGATCCGACGACGGGCAACATGTTCATCTTTACTCCCGAAGAGCGCGCTCAGTTCTCGATTCCGGCTGCGGGCGAGATCGGCAACGCGCCGCGCAATGCCTTCAGGCAGCCCCCGTTCTTCAACATGGATTTGGCGCTTATTAAGCGCATCCCAATTACAGAGCGGTTCAATGTTGAATTGCGGGCGGAAGCTTCAAACGTGACCAATACTCCTTACTTCGGGTTTCCGTCGTCAGGCGTAACTTTGACGAGCGGTTCGACTTTCAGCCGAAATCTTTCGACGGAGAGCGCGGCGCGCGTCGTTCAAGTAGGCATTAAGTTAAACTTCTAACCGTGTGACTTAATTCCAACGTGAATTCTGTCACCATGCTCATAACGCGCCAGCGGCTTCACCGGAAATTCTGAGGAAATCGCTGGCGCGTTTTCGATTCATTATTGCTACAAGCATCGGGCAGATTGTTATAAACAGGCTTATGCGAAAAGTGTCATTAAACCTTCGTCGAATTTCTCTTCTCCAGTTCGTTCTCATCTCAGCGATCATCGTATCGGGCTTTGCCTGTTTGTTGAAACTGGATGGCGCATTGTCGGCACATGCAGAGCAACCTGCCGCGCTCCAATACGATCTCGTAATCAAGAACGCCCGCATCGTTGACGGCACAGGCAATCCTTGGTTCGTCGCCGACATAGCCATCAAAGATAAACGCATCGCGCTCATCGGGCGCATTGGCGCGGCGTCTGTAACGCGAACGATAGACGCGCGGGGTCTCACGGTCGCACCCGGCTTCATTGACGTTCATGCGCATACGGAAGGAATTTACAATCAACCGGAAGCCGAAAACTTCATCCGCATGGGCGTCACCTCGCTTGTTACGGGCAACTGCGGAAGTTCAACAACGGACGTGGCGGCATTCTTAGGGCGCATCAAAGAACGCCCGCTCGCCGTCAACATCGGCACGCTCATCGCCCACGGCAGCGTGCGCGGTAAAGTCGTCGGACTCGAAGCCCGCGCACCGTCGGGTGAAGAGATGCGGGGGATGGAAGCACTTGTTGAGGGAGCGATGCGCGATGGCGCGCTCGGTCTTTCAACGGGACTCATTTACGTGCCGGGAACTTACGCGAAGACTGACGAAGTGGTTGCGCTCGCCCGCGTCGCCGCGCGCCACAACGGACTCTACGCGACGCACATGCGCGATGAGGGAAGCGGCGTGATGGATGCCATTCGTGAGTCAATCGCTATTGGCGAGCAGGCGAATCTTCCCGTTGAAATCTCACACTTCAAAATCTCCAGCCGCAAACTGTGGGGAAACAGCACTGACACACTCGGCCTTGTGCGAGATGCGCGTCGGCGCGGGCTTCAAGTCACCGTCGATCAGTATGCCTACACCGCTTCTTCAACGTCGCTAGACGTGCTTTTACCTGATTGGGCGCTCGAAGGCGGACGTGATGAAGGGCGCAGGCGAGTGGAAGATGCAGAGACGCACAAACGCATTGTGCGCGAGATGCGCGAAGGATTAAAACGGAGCGGCTTCAAGGATTATTCCTACGCCGTCGTCGCGGGCTACGATGCCGACAAATCGTTTAACGGTCTTTCCATCGTCGAAATCACGAATCGCGTGCGCGGTAAGAAAAGCTTAAACGAGCAGATCGAGCAAATCCTTGAGATGTATAAAGCGGGCGGCGCCGGAATGGTTTATCACAAGATGAGCGAAGAGGACGTGCGGCGAATTATGCAAGAACCGTTTACGATGATCGCGGCAGATAGCGGCGTGCGTCGCTTCGGTGAAGGCGCGCCGCACCCGCGCGGCTATGGCAACAACGCGCGCGTGCTCGCCCGCTACGTGCGCGAGCAAAAGGCGCTCACGCTCGAAGACGCGGTGCGCAAAATGACTTCGCTTCCGGCGCAAACCTTCAATCTGCGTGATCGCGGACTCCTGCGCGAAGGCATGATGGCCGATCTCGTCATCTTCGATCCGCAGACGATAAGCGACGAGGCGACCTTTGATCGCCCGCATCAATACCCGACGGGAATTAGTCGTGTGCTCGTCAACGGCGAAATTGTTTTCGAGAACAATCGCATGACCGAAGCGCGCCCCGGCATGGCGCTGCGCGGCGCGGGCGCGACAAAAGAAGCGATGAACGTGGAAAGATGAAGAAAGAAGTCAGGAGACAGAAGTCAGAATGAAAACGATCTCTTTATTCTGTCTCTTGACTCCCTGTTACTCATCTTCTCCTACTTCCCGGACGCTGATATGAAAAGTAAAACATTCGCCCGTTCCGTCCTTGCGTTGTCTCTGCTTACTGCTCTTTTCCCCATGCCCGCAAACGCTGGGACGGTAGTCGCCGATCTCGTCATCATCAACGCCCGCGTGCGCACGATGGACAGGGAGCGACCCGTCGCCGAAGCCGTCGCCGTCCACCGAAACCGTATCATCGCCGTCGGAAGCGAAGCCGAGATCAAGCGACTTACCGGAGCAGGCACTCGTGTCGTTGACGCTAATAAGCGACTCGTGCTGCCCGGCTTTAACGACGCGCACGTTCATTTCTTGAGCGGCGGTTTTCAACTCTCAAGCGTTGACTTGCGCGACGCCGCGACGCCGCAGGAGTTCGCCGAGCGCATCCGCCGCTTCAGTGCGACGTTGCCGCGCGGACGCTGGATCACGGGCGGCGATTGGGATCACGAGCGTTGGCCGAATGCGCCGCTCCCGACGAAAGAGTTGATTGACTCTTTCACCACTGACACGCCGGTGTTCGTCAACCGCCTCGACGGCCACATGGCGCTCGCCAACTCCGCCGCCTTGAAACTTGCGGGCGTTACGCGCGAAACGAAAGACCCGCTGGGCGGACTCATCGTGCGCGATTCCCGCACGGGCGAGCCGACCGGAGTTTTGAAAGATGCGGCGATGAGCTTCGTCTTTCGTGTGATCCCCGAATCGAGTTTTGAAGAGAAACTCGCCGCCGCGCGCGCCGCCACGAATCACGCGGCGAGTCTCGGCGTCACGAGCGTGCAAGACGTTTCGGCAGGCACGGACGTTGGCATCTATCAAACCTTGCTTGAAAGCAGTGAGTTGAAAACAAGGATTTATGCCGTCGCGCCGCTCTCCGCGTGGGAGCGTCTGGCGCAGGTTGGCGTGCGCCGCAAATTCGGGAATGACATGTTGCGCGTCGGCGGACTGAAAGGTTTCGCCGACGGCAGTCTGGGTTCGACCACCGCGTTCTTCTACGAGCCTTACAACGACGCGCCCGCGACGCGCGGACTCGGCAGCGACGAGATTGATAGCATGTTTGAGCGCGCGCGAGGGGCAGACCGCGCCGGATTGCAGTTGATGATTCACGCCATCGGCGACCGGGCAAACGATCAGATTCTTACAATATACGAGCGCCTCAACAAAGAGAATCCGCAAGCAGATCGTCGCTTCCGAATTGAACACGCGCAGCATATTCGCCCGCAAGACATTCGTCGTTTCGCTCAAGCGCGCGTGATCGCTTCGATGCAGCCTTACCACGCGATTGACGACGGACGCTGGGCTGAAAAGCGTATTGGACGCGAGCGCGCCCGCACGACTTACGCTTTCCGCTCGCTGCTCGACGCAGGGGCAACGCTTGCCTTCGGCTCGGATTGGACGGTCGCGCCGCTCGACCCCATCCAAGGCGTCTACGCCGCCGTCACGCGCCGCACGCTCGACGGCAAAAACCCCGACGGTTGGATTCCCGAACAGAAGATCACGGTTGAGGAAGCCGTGCGCGCCTACACCGTCGGCTCCGCCTTCGCCGAGTTTATGGAGAACGAGAAGGGAACGATTGCGCCGGGCAAATTAGCCGACCTTGTGATCTTGAGCGACGACGTTTTCAGCGTTGACCCGACCCTGATTGAACGCGCCCGCGTTGTGACGACGATCATGGACGGGCGCATCGTTTACGAAGCGAAAAATTAAGAACGTGAAGTGAAGCGACACGAACAGTGGAATTTTCAATCATTGAAGGGTTACGCGCCGTCAAACTCGATCTTGTGTCTACGCTCGCCTTCGCCGCCCTGTTTCTCTTCTTAGGTTATGCGCTTCTCAAACTGACAGGTTTTCTCCGCCGCGCGAACATTCCGGCGGCCGTCATCGGCGGGCTTCTCTTCGCTTCCGTTGCGCTTCTGTTGCGCAATGGAAATGTGCTCGCCGTTACGCTCGACACGAGTTTGCGAACGCCGCTCCAAACAATCTTTTTTACCACCATCGGCTTGAGCGCGACCTTCGCTCTGCTGCGCGCGGGCGGATGGCGCATGGGATTTTTCTGGCTGCTCGCGTCGCTTGCGGCCGTCGTGCAGAATGTGACCGGCGTTTTGGTGGCGAGTGCGGTAGGCGCGCCGCTTGCGCTCGGCGTGATCTGTGGAGCGCTGACGCTTTCGGGCGGCCCCGCAACAGGGTTGGCTTTCAAGGATTCGTTTGAAGCGTTGGGAATCGCAGGCGCGGGCGAGGCGATCATCGCCTCAGCCACTTTCGGTATTCTCGCCGCAAGCCTCGTCGGAAATCCGCTCGCCACTTTTTTGATACGCCGCTTTCACCTTGCCGCGCCGCGAAGCGAAACCGCCAAAGACGAATCAAAGCCGCACCAAGCTGCAGAAGATGAAAGTGATAAAAACAAAGCTGAACAAACGTCCGCTCCGGCGTTGACTGCTCGCGCTCTGCTTCATAATCTTTTGTTGATCCTTGCGGTGATGGGCGCGGGCGCAATTCTTAGTTCGCAACTGACGAATCTGCGCGTGACGTTGCCGGGCTACATCGGCGCGATGGTCGTCGCCGCCGTCGTGCGCAATGTGGACGACGCGCGCGGCTGGTTTAAGATTGATGCGCGCGCGGTCGAAGTGATAGGTGTGATTGCGCTTAGTGTTTTCCTGATGATCGCGTTGATGGATTTGAAGTTGTGGCAGTTGGCAGGGCTGGCCGTGCCGATGCTCGTCATCCTTCTCGTGCAAGTAGTGGTGATGCTCCTCTATGCCACGTTCGTGACGTTCATCTTGATGGGGCGCAATTACGAAGCGGCCGTTACGGCGAGCGGGCACGTCGGATTCGGACTCGGCATCACGCCGAACGCCGTCGCCAACATGGAGGCTCTCGCGGAACGATTCCGACCCGCCCCGCGCAGTTTTCTGGTCGTTCCGGTCGTCGGCGCGTTCTTCATTGATTTCTCAAACGCGCTCGTCATCACGTTCTTCATCAATCTTTTAAGTTAACCGTTTGAGAAAGGGAGAAGTTAAATGACTTGCAAATCACACATCGCCTTGTTTGCCCTAAGTTCCGTTTTAACTTTGTTCGCGGCGACGAGCGGCGCGGCGCAGAATCGAAATGCCGGGAGCGGGCGTGGATTCACCATCGAGACATCGCCCAAACTGCAAGCGATTATGGACGAGGCGGCGCGGAAGACAATCGCGCAGTTCGCAAGTAAGAATTTTACGGAAAAGAATTTGTCAATCACGTTGATTGACGTTACCGACGCGAAGCGCCCCATGCAAGTGAGTTTTCGCGGAGGAGAACCGATCTATCCGGCGAGCGTCGTTAAATTATTCTACCTCGCGGCGGCACATCGTTGGCTCGAAGACGGCAAACTAAAAGACACGCCGGAGTTGCGCCGCGCCCTGCGCGACATGATCGTCGATTCTTCAAACGACGCGACGCAATACATCGTTGACGCTTTAACCGATACGTCGAGCGGCGTCGAACTGCCCGAAGCTGAAATGCGCGAGTGGGCATTCAAACGCAACGCCGTCAATCGTTATTACGCCGCGCTCGGCTACACCGGAATCAACGTCAACCAGAAAACTTACTGCGAAGATTCTTACGGGCGCGAGCGCGTCTATCGCGGGGCGAAGGGCGAGAATCGTAATAAGTTGACGACCGATGCGACGGCGCGCTTGCTGATGGAGATCGCAACCTCGCGCTCGGTGACGCCGGAGCGTAGTCGCCAGATGATGGAACTACTGAAACGCGATCCGTTTGCGCCCGCCGCCAACGCGGGCGACGCGGACGATCAATCGCGCGGATTTACGGGTATCGCCGTGCCGCGAGGCTCGCGTCTCTGGTCGAAAGCCGGATGGACGAGCACCACACGCCACGACGCCGCCTACGTCGAATTGCCTTCGGGCAAGCGAATCATCCTCGTGACGTTTACCACCGACTTCGCCCGCGAGCGCCAAGTTGTCCCGACCGTTGCGCGCTTCGTCTTTGAAAGGATGAACACAGCCGAACGGTAGTTGAAATTTTGATAAATAGACATCGTTTGCGAAGACAAGTAAGAATAGTTATGAACGGCAAAATAAAACTTACAACGTACCTCACAATCAACATTACGCTCGTTTGCTCACTCGCACTTCTTGCCTTAGCCTTGTCGCTTCGTGTAGGCGCGGCGAGAAAGGGTGCGGCACAACAAGCGACAGCCACTACTGCTGCCTCCGCTTCACCTGAACGCGATGAACGCCTTTGGCAGAGGGCGCTCAAACTTCACCGTCGCGCCACAATCGTTGACGGACACAATGACATCACCTCGCCGATGGTTGATGAAGACTATGATCTCGGCACGCCCTCCGTCGGAAAGTTTCACACGGACATCGCACGCCTCAAACAAGGGGGAATGACCGGAGAGTTTTTCGCCATTTACGTTGACCGCAAGTATGCGACCGAGGGCGGATCAGCGCGGCGCGCGATGGACATGATTGACGTGGTCTACCGCGCGGCCGAGCGCCACCCGAACGATCTCGTGATGGCAAATTCCGCAGCGGACGTTCGTCGCGCCAAACGGCAAAAAAGGGTCGCCGCCTTGATGGGCATCGAAGGCGGGCACGCGATTGAGAATTCGCTTTACGCCCTACGCGATTTCTACCGCCTCGGCATCCGCTACATGACTTTGACACATAACAACACGAACGATTGGGCGGACGCCTGCTGCGACAAGCCGCGTCACGGCGGGCTTAACGATTTCGGCAGGGAGGTCGTGCGCGAGATGAATCGCTTAGGGATGCTCGTTGACATCTCGCACGTCTCGGACGAAACGATGAACGACGTTTTAGATTCGTCGTCCGCGCCCGTCATCGCCTCGCACTCTTCGGCGCGCGCCCTCGCCAACCACCCGCGCAACATCCCCGACGACGTGCTGCGCCGCGTCACAAAGAACGGCGGCGTGATCCTCGTCAACTTCTACCCGAACTTCATCGATCAGCGGGCGATTGACGCAACTCGCGCGCGCGCCGAACGTCTCAAGCCGCAACTCGACTCTTTGCGCGAGCAGTACGCAGCCGATCCGAAGCGTCTTGAGGAAGAGACGAATAAGCTTTACGCCGTCAACCCCGTCCCGGCGACGCCGCTTTCCGTTTTGATCGATCACATTGACCACATCGCCAAAGTTGCCGGAGTCAACCACGTCGGCTTGGGGTCGGACTTCGACGGGATACCGAGTTTGCCCGTCGGCATCGAAGACGTATCGAAGCTTCCGAACATCACATATGAGTTGCTGCGGCGCGGCTACAGCGAAGAGGATGTGAGGAAGATTTTAGGTGAGAATCTGTTGCGCGTGATGGCGGAAGCGGAGCGCGTGGCGCGCGCTTCAAGTCGCAGCGTAAGCGGCGAAGGCAGTTTGCAGCGTTTGAATGAAACGAAGAGGTGAGGAAAGCAGAAGATCGGGAAGGGAAGCAGCGCAGCGTGTTTCACTGCTTCTGCCTGCCGCAAAGCGAAGAGGATCAATCCGACCCTCTTCGCTCCACATCAATCTCACACAGGGGAAGGATGTAAGATGGTACTGTTGCCGCTTACTCCGGCCCGAACCTTCTTCGGTATTCACCCGTGACGACAAAGGCTTCGACCATCTGCGCGCGCTTCGTTGGCTGGAGCAGTTGGTCAATCGTTGTTAGTCGCGTCGTGTCGCCGCTCGCGTCGTTGAGTTTCTTCAACCAGAAGTCGTAACCGGCAAAGCTGCCCGCATCCTGTCCGCCGTCCGGGTTTCTCCTTAAGTACCCGAAG
>JACCYN010000297.1 GCA_013696465.1 Pyrinomonadaceae bacterium | reverse complement strand
AGTCCGGGAAAAGCGGGCAGCAAGCTCGGATGAATGTTAAGTATGCGGTTGCGGTAGAGAGCGACGAACGCGGGCGAGAGCAGTCGCATAAATCCGGCGAGGCAGACGAGATTGATGGCGCGTTCTTCGAGCGCGCGAATGATTTCGGCTTCGTGCTCCGCGCGTGTTCGACGCTGCCGTTCGATGACGAGGGTTTCAATGCCGCGCTCCACGGCGCGCGCGCGTCCGGTCGCGTCCGCGCGGTCGCTGATACAGACGCGCACGATTGCTTCAGGAATCGCCCCCTGTTGTACGGCATCGGCGAGCGCCGTCATGTTTGAGCCGCGACCAGAGATGAGAATCGCTATATGACAGGGCATGGAAGAGTTTGAGATTTCAGATTGAAGAATTACGAAGAACAGTTTGCGAAGTTCTTCGACCTACGGCTTTGAATTCAAACGAGTAAAACTTCACCCGTGCCTTCAACGACGCGCCCGACCTCGTAGCACTCCTCGCCCGCTTTGCCAATGCGCTCCGTGATCGCCGCTTTGTCTTCTTGCCTGCAAATTATAATCATGCCCAATCCCAAGTTGAACGTGCGGTACATCTCCGTTTCGGAGACGTTTCCGATTCTTTGCAACAAATTGAAGATCGGCGGCACAGTCCACGCGCCGCGTTTGATTTCGACGCCTGTGCCCGCAGGCAGAATGCGCGGGATATTTTCCAGCAATCCGCCGCCGGTGATGTGCGCGAGTCCGCGAATGATGTTTGCATCAAACAAGGGCGCGAGCGCAGGCAAATAACTTTTGTGCGGAGCGAGCAAAATTTCGCTGACGGTCGCTCCGAGTTCGTCGAGGTGCGTATCTGCGTCGTAGTTTGCGATCTCGAAAAGAAGTTTGCGCGCGAGCGAATAGCCGTTCGTGTGCAAACCCGAAGATGGAAGCGCGAGCAGACAATCGCCCGCTTCAATTCTTTTGCCGTCAATTATCTTGTCACGATCCACGATGCCGACGATGAAGCCTGCGAGGTCGTATTCGCCTTCCGCGTAGAAGCCCGGCATCTCGGCGGTTTCACCGCCCAACAGCACGCAACTGTTTTCGCGGCAGCCGCGCGCGAGTCCTTCGACGACGCTTGCGACAACATCGGGCGCAAGTTTTCCGGTTGCGATATAATCGAGGAAAAAGAGTGGGCGCGCGCCTTGCACGAGGATGTCGTTGGTGCAGTGGTTGACGAGATCGAGTCCGATGGTGTTGTGCGTGTCGGTGAGAAACGCGATCTTCAATTTTGTGCCGACGCCATCGGCGGAAGCGACGAGCGTGGGGCTTCGCATGTCGGGAAACGCGGCGTCGAACATGCCGCCGAAGCTTCCGATCTCGGAGAGCGTGCGGGAGTTGAACGTCTCTTGCGCGAGACGCTTGATGCGCTCCTTCGCCGCGTTCGCCGCGTCAATTGAGACGCCCGCATCGGAGTAAGAAATTGATTTGCTCATTTAATCATTTCGATCATTGAACCGATGAGTCAATGAATAGATGAATTGATAATTCGGTTGACTAAAGCTTAAAGTTCTTTTGATCTTTCGTGCCGCTTCGCTTTTGTAGTTTGTCCTGTAAATCCTTGATGTGAGTTTCCGCCGATTTGCGCGAATCGCCGTCAAGCGTGATGCGAATGCGGAGGTGCGCGCCGTCAATCGCTTCTTCAGGCAACAGCGCAAGCGGAATGTCAACGGAAGTTTTCTCGTCGTCACCCAACAGCACAACCGCGATGTCGTTATCTTCGATGCGATCAACGACGGCGTGAAGCTCGACGGATGAAGAATGGTTTTGAGTTTTATCAGGCATCGCTTCGGTGATTCCTCTCCGGGAAAACTTGCGAACGATAAGCTTTAGCGGGCTATCATCTGCCCCGCGCGGCGTTGCTGTTGTTGTTTCTGTTGCGCGGCGCGCGGGGCGGCGGCCCGAAGTCGCCGTATTGAACGAAGCCGGAGCGGGATGAATCGTCTCTCTGCGGCGTGCGTCCGGCGAAAATATCTCCGGTCGCTTCGCGCTCCGCTTTAACTTCGTAGCCTTTGCCGCGCGAGGTGATGATGATCTCGCCATGCAGATCGGTGCGGTAAACGCGGACGTTTGCGGCGCGCAGGCGATCTAAAACTTCTTGGCTCGGATGTCCGTAGCGGTTGTCTGCGCCGTTTGAGATGATCGCGGTTTCAAAACGCCCGCGCCGCAGGAAATCTTCTGAAGTCGCGTAGCGCGAACCGTGATGCCCGACTTTGAGAACTTTAGCGGCGACGTTCGCGTTGCTTGCGATCATGCGGTCTTCGGTTTGCGCTTCGGCGTCGCCCGTCAAGAGCATTGAAAAAGACCCGTAGTCAAGGCGCACGACGACCGAGTTGGCGTTCGGTTCGTTGCCGCCGGAGCGCAGTTGGCTCGCGGTAAAGAAGGGTTTAATCGGAGCGAGCACGCTTACTCGCGCGCCGCCGTCGAGGTCGAAATTCTGATTGGGTTCGGCCGTCGTGTATTCGACGCCGCGCGCTCCAATCGCTGCAAGAAAATCCGCGTAGTTCTTCGTCGTGTTCGTCACGCCGCTATCGAGCACGCGGCGCACCGTGACGTTATTGATAACTTCGTCTGCGCCGCCGATGTGATCGGCGTGAGCGTGCGTGGCAATCAGCAGATCAATGGCACTGACGCCCGCGCGATTCATCGCCGCTTGCACGAGGCGTCCACCGCCGGGATTGCCCGCGTCAACGAGCACCGTTTTTCCGGCGGGCGAGATGATCAAAATCGAATCGGCTTGCCCGACGTTAAGGACGTGAACGCGCAGTTCAGCGCCCGACGGCGGCGGCGGTTTCTCCCGCCACCACCTGAGCAAGAAAGGAACGATAACAATTCCTGCGACAATGAGCACCAGCAGCAATGCCGCCAGCGCACACCCGCAACCGCGCCTACTCTGCGCCATTCAACGCTCCCATCACCAAAAGTTGTCGGCTTAACGCTTCAGCTCAACAATCCAGCATCAAGATTTAATCGCTTGGAACTACCTCATGTTCGCGCGCCCATTGCGATTCTGCCTCGCGCGTGATGCGCGTCGGGTAACGTCCTGTCCAACACGCGACACACGATTCGTCAGGAGAAAACCCGGTCGCTTCAAGCATCCCTTCGAGCGAAAGATAACCGAGCGAGTCGGCTTCGATGAAGCGGCGAATCTCGTCAACGCTCTTTTGCGCGGCGATCAGATCGGATTTGTTCGGCGTGTCAACGCCGTAAAAGCACGGACTCAAAGTCGGCGGGCAACTGACGCGCATGTGAACCTCCGCAGCCCCGGCTTCTCGCACCATGCGCACGATCTTCTTGGAGGTAGTGCCGCGCACAATCGAATCGTCAATCAAAACGACGCGCTTGCCCGCGAGTAGATCGCGCACGGGGTTGAGTTTGATTCTCACGCCGAAACTTCTGATTGATTGTTCGGGTTCGATAAACGTGCGCCCGACGTAATGGTTGCGCACGAGTCCGAAACGAAAATTGATCTTCGATTGCGCCGCGTAGCCGATGGCCGCTGCGACGCCGGAATCTGGCACGGGCACAACGATGTCGGCGTCGGCCGGATGTTCGATGGCTAAACGCTTGCCCAGCTTGTGACGCGATTCGTTGACGGAGTGGGCGAAGATCACGGAATCGGGGCGCGCGAAATAAACGTGCTCGAAGATGCAGAAAGAGTGCGG
>JACCYN010000264.1 GCA_013696465.1 Pyrinomonadaceae bacterium | reverse complement strand
AGCAAAGCTAAACTGAGGGCGAGTAAGGGAAGACGGTGGTTCATTGAAGTTGCCTCCTCAAGCTTGAATGTTAAAGCGAAGAAAAGCGGTTGTCAGGCGTCAGACTTTAGTCGTCAACGTTACAGAGACAGTTTCTTCGACTGTTATGCCGCACCGCAGTTTACACAGCCGCTCCACCAATACGGTAGATAGAGGTTGCGCGTTGATACGCACGTCCGCCGCAGCGAGGTATGCGCGTATGGCACTCGGAATTATGTCGGGGGTTAGAGCGAGGAAGTTTGAAGTTCCGGTCAGAAGGGGCAAACTACAACGCGGACACACCCAACTTACTTGGCGCTGAAGTTTTATTTCACGACAGCGCGCTCGAATTTCGCTGCTAACACAAAACGTAACGGGACGAATTCCTTAGTAAATAATAGAACTCAAATCGGCGTCCATTGCCGTTTGTCTTGAAACTAAACGCAGCCGCAACTTCGGCCGCTGACAAAAACTTGTCTGCACGGTGATCTGAGTCGGCCGTGTGATGCGAGAGCTTCGCCCCGCGTTGATCGAAGTCGGATAGGGAGAGAATTGACTTCGATTGAAGACAAACGAGCACCAAGTCCAAAGCGAACAGTTGTTGAAGCCCGCGTATATTATGCGCTGGTTCGCTCAGAGTCAAGATTTTAGTATTAATCTTGACTCTTGATGTGCCCGCCGCTTGCCGCCGAATTTCGCTGAAGCCTGTACTTTGGGAAGTCACATACTACACTTTTCTCGGATGGCGACGCATCGTACAATCCGCCCATTTCGTATGGCACAATTGTGCCATACCGCTTTATCAATCGCGGGGATTAAAAGTAGCGAAAATTGAAATGAACTTGAGACGCGCCGGGAGGCTGGAGGACGCCGACTTCGGCGCGCATTCGTTGCTCTTTGCGAGTTTTTTCTCGATCCTTCGCTGTTTAAGCGGGCGGGTTGTGGTTCACTTGTCCTTCGTCTCTCGCCACCCGTAACTTGTCGCCAACCGCACCTGCCGGAAGAGCATGACGATCAATAACGCTTTCTTGTTGATTGAGACTTAACGTATAATTCGCATCTTATAAAGACAAACGCCGCCTCCGTTCCGCAAAAATCGGGACGCGCGCGCCAAACCTCGCAGGAGCTAGAGATATGAAAAAAATAATCGTCAGCGCACTAAGCCTCACCGTGCTGGTGGCGGCAAGCCTTCACATTCCATCCTCCATCGTTTACGCCGAAGGCAAAGCGAATTCATCTTCCGCGCAAAGGGCGGAGGCGGGAAACATCGAGTTGCCGCCGTTCGCCGCGCGCCTGCTCGACGAACTCGCCGCGAAGCTTAACCTTACCGACGCGCAGAGGGCGGAGATCAAAGCGCTCATCCTCGCCGAACGCCCGGCGTTTGAGCCGCTCGTGCGAACGCTCATTGCCGACGCGGAAGAGTTGCGCGCCGCAACGCGCGGCGGACGCTTCGACGAAACGCAAGTGCGCACAATCGTCCTCCGGCAGAGAAGCGTGATCGCCGATCTGTTTGTTGTCTACAGCCGTTTGGTGTCGGCAATCTACAACGTGCTCACGCCGGAGCAGCGGGCGCGGTTGCAGGAGTTGCGCGGGCAAGCGTCTTCGCGCGCGGCGGCCGGAGGGACATCTCTTTCTTCGGGTTCGGCCGTGAATTTCTCACCCGAAGACCTACTCGACCGCATCGCGACGGAGTTGAATTTAACCGCCATGCAGAAGCTGCGCATCGCGTTAATCCTCGCCGTCGAGTATCAGCGAATTGATCAGCTTCTGCGTTCGCTCGTCGAAAATCAGCAACAACAATTCCAAAGCTTGATTCAGAATCCGCGTTTCGACGAAGCGCAGGCGCGCCTCTTCGCCGCCGCCCAAGCGCAACTCATCGGCGAACTGCTCGTAGCGAAGGAGCGAATCCAGAAAGCGATCTACGATGTGTTGACTACCGAGCAACGCGCGCGGATCGAAGTCGCGCTCGACGAACTTTTGATGCGCTTCAAATTGCTCGCAAACTTCCCGGCGATTGACGATTCGCGCAGCTTCGTCCGCCAGCAGTACGTTGATTTTCTCAACCGCGAACCCGACGCCGAGGGCTTCAACTTTTGGGCGAAGCAGATCACGGATTGCAACGGACAGTCCGACTGCGTTGACCGGATGAGAGTCAACACGTCGGCCGCCTTCTTCCTCTCCATAGAGTTTCAGGGCACGGGTTTCCTCGTCCACCGCTTCTACAAAGCGACGCGGGGCAGCGCGCCGCGCTACGATGAATTTCAAAACGATACGCGCTCCATCAGTCGCGGCGTCGTCGTCAACAAGCCGGGTTGGGAGGCTCTGTTGGAAACGAACACACGGGCGTTTGCCGAAGCGTGGGTGATGCGTCCGACCTTCAAAGCCGTCTACGATGGGAAGACGAACGATGAATACGTTGACGCGCTGATCGCAAACACGG
>JACCYN010000171.1 GCA_013696465.1 Pyrinomonadaceae bacterium | reverse complement strand
AACATCCCCTCTTGCTTCACGCGCAAGGGAATTGAAAAGCGAATCAATGCACCACACACAATATAAAACCCGGCATCTCGTTCGTCCGCGCTTTGTCGCCGCGCTTCTGCTCGCCTCTCTCTGCTTTGTAGGCGCGGCGCAAACGGCTGCCGCACAAAACTCTTCGCGTTCGCAAACGCCGCGCCGCGCCGCGCGCCTCTCCTCGGTTGAGATTCCGCGAGCGATTATGTTGAGCATCTTGCGCGGGGAGGACGAACGGCGTTGGGATGCTCGTCTCGCCGCGTTGCTATCAAATGCAAATCCGGTTGTGCGACAACGCGCCGCGCTCGCCGCCGGGCGCATCGGCGACGAAGGAGCAATCGCGCCGCTCGTTGCTGCGTTGCGGAATGACGCGGACGGGAACGTGCGCGAGATGGCGGCCTTTGCGCTCGGAGAAATCGAATCGGCAGAGGCGGCGGGTGTGTTAATCGAAATTGTTCGAAACGCAGGGGAAAGGAGCGACGTGCGCGCGGCTGCCGTCGAAGCGCTGGGAAAGATCGCCGCCGCGTTGCCAAGAACCGATGAAGCGCGTCGCAACACAATCAACGAAGCGATTCTGGCAGCGATGGAACGTGAACGCGGCGCGCAAGCAACGTTCGAGAACATAAGCGTCGTGCTCGCAGGTTTAACCGCCGCTTTGCGCGCGCGTCCCGCAAATGCCAGCCGCACGATAAAGTTATTTCTCGCCTCATCCGATGCGCGCGTCCGCGCGGACGCCGCGAACGCTCTGGCGCGTTTGCGCGTGAAAGATGCGAACGCCGAATTGCGAGCATTGCTCAATGATGTTGACCCGGTGGCGCGCGCTAACGCCGCCCGCGCGCTCGGCGCGGCGGAAGACGCGGCTTCGTTTAATGAACTTCTGACGAGAGCGACAAGCGATGCGGACGTTCGTGTGCGCGTGAGCGCGATTCGCGCATTGGCGGCTTTGAAGGACAAGCGCGCCGCCGCCCCGTTGCAGGCGCGCGCCGATAATTTGTTCGCCGCTTACCGCCGCGCAAAGGGGAGTCGAGCGCGAGTCGCCGCGCATCCTGTTGAGATGAACGAACTGCTGGAGTTGGCGACGACGCTCGGCGCGCTGCTCGCCAACACGAATGATGAGCGCGCGATCACTTGGCTGGGCGCGATGCGCCGAAGTGAAGAATCGCGCGCGCCCGAACTTGAGATCGCTTTCGCGCGCATCGCGCCCGCTCAATACCTGCGCGATGCTCCCGTTGATTCGCTCTCTGATCCGGCGCGAGGCTCAAGCGTAAATTCCGATTGGCGCACCGTTGCAAGCGTCGCGCAAGGACTCGGCGCAATCGCGGCGCAAGCGAGTGGGACGAGCGACAACGGCAGTGCAACCGCCATTCGCGCCGATGCCGTCAATCGTTTGCGCGCGATAACGGATAACCCAACAACGCCCGCGCTTGCGCTGCCCGATGTTTTAACGGCTTTCGCGGCTTTCAAGCCGGACAACCTTGACGTGACGCTGCGGAAGCATCTCACCGCAAACGACTTTTACGTGCGCGCAACGGCCGCCAATCTACTCGGCGAACTCGCTGCGAGCGATGCGAACACAAGTACCCTCGCCCTCGCGCTGCCGCGCGCTTTAAGTGAAACAACAAACGATGCGTCGCTCGCCATCCTTGATGCGCTCGCCAAACAAAAAAACGCGCGGGCGATTGAAGCGCTTAAAACAGGTCTCGATTCAACCGATCATCTTGTGCGTCGGCGCGCCGTGAGTTTGTTGAAATCTCTCGATGCGGGCGATCATTCGTCGCGCGTTGGGTTTGTTCGCACGCTCAACGCGCGCGCGGATTACGAACGCGCGCTCGCACGTCAGGGTAAACTTGTGCGAGCAGTTGTATCAACCGATAAGGGCGCATTCACAATCGAACTGCTGCCGGAAGACGCTCCGCTCACAGTTGATAACTTCATCAAGCTCGCGCAGAGCAAGTTTTTTGATCGCACCACGTTTCACCGCGTAGTGCCGAACTTTGTGATTCAGGGCGGCGACCCGCGCGGCGACGGAAACGGCGGCCCGCCATAT
Organism: Pyrinomonadaceae bacterium; assembly: GCA_013696465.1. Lineage (GTDB taxonomy): Bacteria > Acidobacteriota > Blastocatellia > Pyrinomonadales > Pyrinomonadaceae > JACCYN01. Next base: position 15,458 of record JACCYN010000171.1, on the reverse strand, counting down.
CAGATACGCTGCGAGATCAACCGCGTGCCTTACGCGCGCGGCGCAATCGGAATGGCTTTGTCGGGCAAGGACACGGGCGGCTCGCAGTGGTTCGCCACGCATTCGCCGCAGCCGCACTTGGACGGCGGTTACACGGTTTTCGGTCGCGTCACGGAAGGAATGGACGTGGTTGACCGCATCGCGCGCGGCGACCGCATCATAAGCATCTCCATCATCGAAGGACGGCGCACGCCCAGCGGTCGCGCGCGTGTAAATGGGAGGACAAGGTAAATTCGTTGAACCGCAGAAGCGACAATCTCCGAAACCGCAACGCTCGCTTGGTGAGCAGAGCGTGGCGCAAGCGTTGCGACGCGCTTCCGTCCCTTTTGACCCTTGCCATCGTTTGCGTCGCGCTTTCCTCGGTTGACGAAGGACGCGCGTCGGCGCGAGACGAAGAGCGAGGGACAACCCCTGCCGCGCATTATCAAATTCATTTCAACTTGGACTTTGACGGGCGCGCCTTCACCGGCACGCAAACAATTCGGTGGACGAACCGCAGCGACCGCCCGACTTCCACGCTCTATTTTCACCTTTACGCCAATCTTCGCGCAGACGTGGCGGAGCAAACGCGCGCGTCCGCACAGACCCAGACGGAGCGGGGACGACCGGCAGGAGTGGGCGAACCGCGTCTGGAGATCGTGGATGTGAGTTCGCCTGCGGGAAGGCGGATCGCTTACTCGCTCGACGAACGCGAAACGCTGTTGCGCGTGGACTTAAATGAAACCGTTGCTGCCGGAGCGAAAACAGAAATCGTTATAAAGTTTCGCGGCAGCTTCCCGGAAATCAATGCTGACGAGACGGGCTTGTTCGCGCACATCGTGCAGGGAGTTGATGCGGCGCTCAGAGACGGGCGCGAGGTGCGGCGCGCGCGCGACATCAACTTTCGCGCGCGCGGCGTGATGCTGCTCGGCGCGGCTTATCCGGTGCTTGCCGTGCGCGACGCTGGAGGCGATTGGCAACGCAAAGTCGAAGCGAGCATCGGCGACACGATTGCGGCGGACGCGGCCGATTATGATGTCAGCGTTGAAGCTCCCGCCGATGTTAAACTATTCGCGTCGGGCGAAAGGCGAAGTGACGAGAACATCGCGCAAGGCGCGACGCAGGCTACGTCCGTGCGCCGCTTCGCGGGCGAAAACTTGCGCGGCTTCGCTTTCGTCGCCGGGCGCGACTTGCAGGCGGCCGAGCAAACAATCTCGAACGTGACGGTGCGTTCCGTCTTTCGCCCGGAACACGAGCGCGTCGGCCGTCGCGTGTTGGCGCAGGCGAGTGAGGCGGTGAAGATTTACACGGCGCGGTTCGGCACTTTGCCTTACAAGACTCTTACTGTTTCGGAAGTTCCGTTCGTCGCCGGGATCGGCTACACGGATTTCGCTGGTCTGTCCTTGATCGCAAGCGCGTACTATGTTGATTTCGACGCTTCGCCCCACTCCTCGCTTCCGCAACTTGTGCGCGAACAGCGCGCGAGCGTGGAGGACAGTCTTGAATGGACGACGGCGCACGTCGTAGCGCATCAGTGGTGGGGTGCGGTTGTCGGAAGCGAACGCGGGCGCGAACCTGTGCTTGACGAAGGGCTTGCGCACTGGTCAGCGCTTCTTTATTACAGAGAAGCGCACGGGGCGGAGCGCGCCGCGCAAGCTCTCGAAGATCAATTGCGCGGCGTCTACGTCGTTTACCGCACATTCGGCGGCGAGGACATGGCGGCGACCCACGCGGCGCGCGAATACCGCAACACGTTTCAGTTTGCCGCGATCATCTCCGCGAAGGGCGCGCTAATGTTTGAGGCGCTGCGCAAAATCCTCGGCGACGAGCGTTACTCGACGGCGCTGCGCCGTTATTATGAGACGAACCAATTTGAGATCGCGGAGTTAAACGACTTGCGCGGCGCATTTGTCGCTGAAACGCCGCTCGCGCAACGGCGACTTGTGACGCGCACTTTCAGCCGTTGGCTCTCGGAGAAGCGCGGCGACGAAGACATCGCGCCGCCTAATCCGCAACTCGCCCTCGCGCTCGGCATCAGCACCACTACGAACGACGACGCGAAGGCGAATACAAACGAGCGCGCAAACGTCGCAAGCGGCAAAGAGCGCTCAAACGCTTTCGCGCGGCTCGGCAAATTTTTCTGGAAGCAGATGACGCGGATACGTTAAAAAGATGAAAGACGAACGAAGAATTTACGAAGCGCAGATCGTCCCCGCTCCCGTCGAGCAAACAATCGAAGGTGCGCGCCCGTCAACAATCGAAGTCGAACGCAATCTTGAGCTGTTGAGTCGCTGGATGGACAATCTGTTTCGCATTCCGGGCTTGGGCTGGCGGTTCGGGCTTGATTCGATCATCGGACTCGTTCCGGGCGTCGGCGATTCGGCGACCTCAGTTGTTTCGCTCTACATCCTCGCTTCAGCCGTGCGCTACCGCGTGCCGAAAATAACTTTGCTGCGCATGGGCTTCAACATCGGCATTGACTGGGCGGTGGGCGCCGTGCCCTTCGCTGGCGATGCGTTTGACGCTTACTGGAAATCGAACAAGCGAAACATCGAACTCATACGCCAACGCGCCACCGTCCGCTCGGCCGAAGAAGCGCGCGAGGGAAGGGCGAGCGATTGGCTGTTCGTTGGAATTATCATGCTCGTTCTTATCGCAATCCTTCTCGGCTCGCTTGCCGTAAGCGTCATTATTCTTCGCTGGCTTCTGAATTACTTTTCGCTTTAGAGCTTCGGGTGTCGCTCAACGTATTTCGTGAGCGCGTCAACGTAAGAGGGAAACACGGGGCATCGCAGGCGGTGTGGCTCTAATAATTTCTGCGCGTGCGTCGTGTCATAAGTTTGCTCGATGAAAAAATATGGCACGGCGACGCGGGGCATACCCGTAAACGCTTCCGACATCGGGAGCCCAAGCGTCGAGCGGACGAGCTTCGGCGGCATGGAAAGGCGCGACCGGCGACCGGCGAGGCTGCGCGCGATCTCGTCGAAGAGTTGGTAAGTGGTGAGCGGTTTGGGATCAGCCAACTGCATGGTCGCACCCGCCGCGCTCTCGTCCGTCAACAACGCCGCCATCGCTTCGACGACGAAATCAACGGGAACGATGTTAAGACGCACCGCGTGGTTGCCGATGTTGACGAGCGACAACAGATCGGGCTGCATCCGCAGGTAGCGAATGAGGTAGTAGATGCCGTCATACTTCGCCGTCTCGCCCGTGCGCGAGTCGCCGCATACGACGCTCGGACGATGAATCGTCACCGGCAACTCCCTTTTCAAATCCTCAACTTCCAACTCCGCCAGATACTTCGTTTCTTCATAACGATTGCGAAAGCCCGCTTCATGCCGTAATTCGTTCTCGTAAATTACGCCCGTCCGCTTGCCCGCCACGTAACAAGTTGAAACGTAATGATAGCGGCGCAAATTCTTTATCGTTCTGGCAAACTCATTGACGTTGCGCGTGCCTTCAAGGTTGACCAGCATCGCCAACTCGCGCTCGACAGCGAGATCGTACAGAGCGGCGAGATGAAACAGGATCGTCGTCTCGCTTCGCGCCGTCGTTAAATCTTCGTCCGACAAACCGAGGTTCACACGCGTGATGTCACCTTCAAGAATACGAAACCTATCTTCTTTTACTTGCGCTTCACCGGCGATGCGCCGCACTTCCGCCCGCGCGCGTTGCAGAAAAGCGGGCTGCACGAGCAACAGAAAACTCGCTCCGTCTTCCGCCAGACGTTCGACGAGCCGCCCGGCGATAAAGCCGGGAAAGCCTGTCAAAAAAATCGTCTCAGCGTGTGACATTAGTTGTGCTTTGAGAAAACTTGCTACTCAGGAATGCAGACCGCGTGATTATACATATCTCATTGTTTGCTCGCGCCGTGCGAATGTAATTTGCGGTTAATAAAAGCTTCTCTGGCAACCGGCGAACGCAGCAAGTATAATTCAGATTCCGCGATCAAATCCAAATCCTTCGGTGTGTGCTTGCGAAGCAAATGCTTGACGAGAACGCGAAACGTGCACACTCTTGTAACTTGAAATGAAAAACCGTTTTGCAAATCTCGTGCGTGTGCGATTGCGCCGCATGACGTACCTTTACGCCGCAACGCTCGTTCTGTTCTTCCTCGTCTCCACCTCCGCGCAAACGGCGGCTGACCGCAACATTCGCATCACCCTTCTGCAAGTCAACGACGTATACCAGATTTCGCCGATTGATAGGGAAACGCGCGGCGGCCTCGCGCGCCTTGCGACGTTGCGAAGAAAGATCGCAACTGAATCTCCGCACACGCTGTTCCTGCTCGGCGGCGATACGCTTGCACCGTCGGTTGCGTCAAACATATTCAAAGGGCGGCAGATGATCGCATTGTGGAACGCTGTTGGATTGGATTACGCCGTGCTCGGCAATCACGAATTCGATTTCGGCGACGACGTGCTGCGCGAGCGCATGAAAGAATCGCGCTTCATATGGCTCGGCGCAAACGTCTTTGATCGTCGCGCTAGAAAGACTTTCGGCGACACGCCGCTGTTCGTCGTCCGCGAGTTTGAAGGAGTGAAGATCGGTTTGTTCGGCGTGTTGACGCCAGAGACACAGCGCGCCTCGAAGCCAAGCGCAAACGTCGAGTTTCGTGATCCGTGCGAAACCGCGAAAAGAATTGCGGGCGAGATTCGCGCGCGCGGAGCGCAAATCGTCATCGCGCTCACGCATTTGACGATGCGGCAAGACAAAGCGCTCGCCGCCTGCGCGCCCATTGATGTGATCATCGGCGGGCACGAGCACACGCTGCTGCAATCGCTCGCGGGACGCACGCCCATTTTTAAGATGGGATCGGACGCGCGCAACGTCGGTCGCATTGATCTCAACATTGACCGGGCGACAGGGAAACTCACGAGCATTGATTGGGAGATTATTCCGGTCACGAATGAAGTTTCAGACGACCCGCAGGTGGCAGCGTTGGTCGCGGAATATGAAAAGCGCCTTTCGGCGGAACTCGACAAAACGGTTGGAAGCACGCTTGTGCAACTCGACGCCAGACAGCGCCCCAGTCGTTCAGGCGAAACAAATCTCGGCTCGTTTGTCGCCGACGCTTTCCGGCAAGTGATGAAGGCGGACGCAGCGATCATCAACGGCGGTTCGATCCGCTCAAACGCGACGTTCGGGCCGGGCACCCTCACGAAGCGCGATCTGCTTTCAATTCTACCGTTTGAAAATCACGTCGTGAAAGTGGAAGTGACGGGCGCGATTTTGCGCGAGGCGCTTGAGCACGGCGTGAGTCGCATCGTTGAGGAGCGAGAAGCCGGGCAGTTTCCGCAAATCTCCGGGATGCGATTCGTGTTTGACGGACGCCTCCCACCGGGCAAGCGCGTTGTGAGCGTGACGGTAAACGAGCAACCACTTGACGAACGCAAAACCTACACGCTCGCCACGAGCGCCTACGTGCTTGGCGGCGGCGACGGTTACGCGATGCTGCGCGCGGCGCGCCCGCTCGTTAACCCTGAAGAGGGCCCGACCGAGGCGGATGTGTTGATTAACGCGGTCGCGCAAGCGGGCGAGATCAAGCCGCAAACTGACGGCCGCATTCGTCGTTTAGACGGCGAAAAGTAAAAAGGTAAAAGGGCAGACAAAGCTTGCGCTTTGATTTAAGAAGTTCAGATTTGAAATTCACGCCTTCAGGCATGTCTTCACTTTTGACTTTTGCCTTCTTCCGCATATTCTTGCGCCGCCTCGCGTTCTTCTGGCGTGAGTTTCACTTTGCGGCGTTCTTCGTCAACGGCGACGTAGACCACTTCCGCTTCCGTCACCTGCACGCGCGAACTTGTGCCGCCGTGTCGTTCGGCTTCGACCACGACGCGCACGCCAACTGAAGTCGTGCCGACGCGCGTGATCTCGGTGTAGAAACTGACGAGATCGCCGACGAAGACAGCTTCGTGGAAAAGCACTTCGCGCATGGCGATGGTGACGAATCGCTCGTGATTAGTGCGGCGGCGCGCTTCGATTGCTCCGGCCATGTCAATGTAGCTGAGGATGATGCCGCCGAAGATCGTGCCGTGCGGATTGGTGTCGCGCGGCAGCAGCGTGATGCGAATAGCCGGATCGCCGTATGGATTCATGAATATCTCGAAAGCGTTCGCGCCGTGATCGCAAACGCCCACCGTCCTCTCCTTGTGAGCAAAGCCTACAGGCGAAGCATGACTTGGCGCGGAGCGGGCTGTCAAGCGGAGCGCGCCCGACGGTGATAGCGCCCTAGCTGGCGTTGTTAACGGATTGGATTTGTTCAATCAGCAAGCAGTATTTAGCATGAAGATTGAAAGCCGATGAAAACACTCTTACTCCTGTTTCTGCTACTCCTAACGTCCGGTTTAGCGAACGGTCAAGCTTCCTCGATAGGAATCGTTGACTTTCACGGGCTGCGCGGCGTCTCCGAACAGCAAGCGCGACAGTCTCTCCAGATCAAAGAAGGTGACGCGGTGCCCGGATCGCCGGAGAAAGCCGTGAGACGATTGGAAGCTCTACCGAATGTGGCGCGTGCCCGTCTCGCCATAGTTTGTTGCGATGCCGGGGGCAGAAGTATTCTCTACGTCGGGATCGAGGAAAAAGGCGTGCCGACTTTGCAGTTTCGAGGTGCGCCGCAGGGTAAGATTCGCCTGCCCGACCGAATGGTGCGAGCGGGCGAAGCTCTCGCTGATGCCGTTGGGAGGGCGGTTCAAAAAGGCGACGCGGGCGAGGATGATTCGCAGGGGCACGCTCTGTTTCATAACCCCGAAGCGCGCAGTTTCCAAAACCGTTTCATCACCTTCGCCGCGCAAAATTTGAAAACGATTCGCGCCGTGTTGCGCGAGTCATCGGACGCGAAACACCGCGCTTTGGCGGCTGAAATTATCGCTTACGCCACAAACAAACGAGACGTGGTGAAAGACCTCGTTTTCAGCATGAGCGACCCTGACGAGGGCGTGCGTAACAACTCGATGCGCGCTCTTGGCATTATCGCCGAGTTCGCGCAAAGCAAACCCGGAGCACAAATCAAAGTTCCCGTGCGGCCGTTCGTCCTGATGCTCAACTCGCCCGAATGGACTGACCGCAACAAATCCTCCATTGCCCTCTTCCACCTCACCGGAAAACGCGACCCCGCGATCCTTTCCGCCCTGCGTGAACGCGCCTTGCCGTCGCTGATTGAAATGGCGCGCTGGAAGAATCCGGGTCACGCGCTCGCCCCGTTCGTGCTGCTGGGGCGCGTCGGCAATTTATCGGAAGAGGAAATTTGGAAGGCGTGGACGAGCGGCGACCGTGAAGCTTTGGTTGAGATTGTGCGAAAGAACCTCAAGTCGAAATAAAGAATGCGCTCTTCGCCGTTACTGCGACGAGCCTAAAGGTCGGCGAACGCAAATTATGACGCTCTTTCGCCCGGTGGCGCGCCTCCGGGCGTCTGACCTCATCTTTTCATTTTCGCCAGCCGTTCGCAGCCAACTGCCTTGCAGCAATCAACATCAAAAAAGCTACCGCCAAACGCTGTTTACTTCAGGCGGCTCGTCTCTATTATCACACAAGCTTCTTTCGACGCATTGAATTGACGTATGAAAAATTTTCGACTTTCGCCGCGCATCAGTAATCTTTCGCGCAACCTTGCGTGTTCCTTCGCCCTCATTCTCCTCGCTTACGCCCAAGCTCCGGCGCAACGCGCGCAGCGCGCCCGCTTCGACGTCACGAACTACCGCATCGAAGCGCAACTGCTTCCCGCAGAACATCTCTTGCGCGCTACGGGCGACGTGACTTTCACACCGCAAGACCCGACGCGAACCGTCACGTTTGAGCTTAACGGCTCGCTCAGAGTCGAAAGCATTGAACGCAACGGCCGACGCCTGACGAACTTTGTGCAGGACGCGGCGGGCGCAGACGCGACTCTGGGGCCGAACGTGCGCGTTGACTTGGGCGATGTCGTCCCCGCTAACCAACCTGTCACGCTTCGCTTTCGCTGGTCGGGGGCACTCGTGACGCCCGAAGGCGGGCCGCTCGCAACGAAGCGCCTCGCTTACGTCGGCACGGACGTTTCTTATCTGACGTATGCCGCGCGCTGGTTTCCGTTTCACGACTACGCGGCAGATCGCGCGACCGCAGATATAACGGTGAGCGTCCCTGCCGGATATGAAGTTGCCGGATCGAGCGACGAACCCGCACAGCGCACCAGCGCGAGCGGCGGGGGAGTGCGTTACCGCTTCGTTCATCGTCAACCCGCGCTCGTCGGAAACATCGCCGCCGCGCGCTATGTGACGAAAAGCCTGCGCATCGGCCCTTACGAAGTGCAATTCTATGTGCAGCCGGGCAGCGAGGCGCGCGTCGAACGCTACGCCGAATTGATGGGACAGGCGTTTCAGTTTTATAACTCGCAATACGGCGCGCCCGCGTTCGGCACGCGCTTCGTCGTCGCGCAGATTGATAACGATTCGCTCGACACTTACGCCGCGCCCGGCATGGAGTTTCTCGCCGCCAAGTTCTTCGACCCGCAACGCACGCCGCAAGAGGAGCGTCTGCAGCGCGAGGCGGCTTTTCAATGGTGGGGGCACACCGCAGGCTTGCGCTCCTTCGATGATGCGTGGCTCTCGCAAGGACTCGCCGAGTGGAGCGCGTTCTCGTTCCGCGAAAAAACTTTGAAGGGCGGGCAGTGGGAAAGCGCGCAGCGCGACGAACTAGAGCGAGCATTAATGTTTGAATCTGCCAGCTCGATTGCCCGCGCGCCTGCAACTCTCGATGATCTCTCCGCCGCTTACCAATCAATCGTTTTCTACAAGGGCGCGGTAGTTTTCCGCATGTTGCGCGAGACGATTGGCGAAGCGAAGTTTAATCAACTCTTGCGCACGTACCTCGAACAATTTCGCGGTCGCAACGCCTCGATTGAAGATTTCGAGCGGCTGACTTCGCAAATCGCGGGCACGAACATGCGCTACTTTTTCGCGCGCTGGGTTGAGGGCACAGGCGTGCCGGAGTTTACGGTTGATTACCAAATCTTGCGCACCCGCTCAGGCAAGTTCCGCGCGCGCGGAACGGTAAAGCAGAACGTCGAAAACTTGCGCTTGCCTGTGGAATTGATGTTACGCGCCGAGGGCGAAGGCAACAATAGGGATGTCACCGTGCAGCTCGAAGATAAAAGCGAGGATTTCGATTTCGAGTCGGCGGGTCAGCCGCTTGAAGTTGTCATCGATCCAAACTATAAACTCCTGCGCCTTTCCGAAGATTTGCGCGTCTCCGTCGTCGCCCGTCGCGGCATCGAGCTTTTCCGCGAAGGTCAGTATGCGGAAGCGCAACGGCAGTTGGAAGAAGCCTTGAAGCTCGATAAATCCAACTCGTGGATTTATTACCACCTCGGTTTGCTCTACCTCGAACAGCAAAACTACCAGCTTGCGCTAGATAATTTTCAAGCGGCTTTAGACGGCAATATGAAACCTTCGTGGATCGAAGTTTGGGCGCGCATCAAACGCGGCAACGCCTACGACGCGCAAGGTTTCCGCGAACGCGCCGTCAACGAATACCAGCGCGCGGCGCAGACCGGCATCACTTACGACAACGCGCAAGGAGTCGTTAAGCAATATCTCGGCACGCCCTACAACCCGCGCGATCTCGCGCAGACGCAACAGGGGCCGCGATAGGAAAACATTCACTTTAACGCTTCGCAGAAAAGGCGCGTCGGATAGCTCTAGAGAAGAAAAATTATGAAACGTAAATTTGCTGTCCTCACGTTGCTTGTCGTATTGATTCCTAGCCAAGTGTTTGCTCAGGATAACTGGGATAAATATAAACCGCGTACTTTGAAAGAAATTACTACCGACCTCGCCGAAGCATCATTCAAAAATCCTGACGTGCTTATCACGGATAGCAAGGGTGGATCGATTGTCCTGTCGGCAGATACATTTCCATCACAAGTCAAAGTCGTGTATACAGGCTCGTCTCAAAAAGTGTCTGACAAAAAGAAAGAGATCATCGCGGCATGGCTCAAAACCTATGGAAAGCCGCAAGAATACTTGAATTTATTTGAAACAGAATATCTTTTTACGGAAAGTTCAATTGAATACTGGCTGCCTGTGCAAAAACAAGTGGCATCTTTTTTTGAAAAAGAGTTGCAGAAACGCGATAAGGTTAATTTGTATGTTGCATGGGTTGGTGCGCGTAAAGAATCAGGTGGCATTGATCATGTATTCTTAGTCAATGAATTTGAAAAAAAGGAATAGATTTTTGCGGAGCGGCTCAATCCCAGCGTTCTGTTTTCAATTCAGAACACAGCTTTCAATCAAACGCGTCAGACAGGCGGAGAGGCGACAATCGCAATGCGTTCCTTATCTGCTCGCTCGATCATCTTTTCGCGGTCAAACATCAAAGTCTTTCCTGCTGTGACGCATAAACACGTTGCGCCCGCTTCCAACATCGTCTCGACGGTAGGCACGCCGACGACCGGAACATCAAAGCGCATATCCTGATTCGGCTTGGCGACTTTCACGATTGTCAAACGCCCACGCGCGAGACTCCCGGCGCGGCGCACGGTCGCATCCGTTCCCTCCATCGCTTCGATGGCGACGCAGGCGCGCCCCCTCACGACAATCGTCTGACCGAGATCGAGCCGCGCGATCTCGCGGGCAACTTCGAGTCCGTATTCAATGTCAGCCGCTTCGCGTTTCGACGGCGCGCGGCGCGTGAGCACGCCCGCTTGCGGAAGATGATCCGAGAGGAATGTGGTGGAATCAATAAGTTCGATTGAATCGCGGGCGAGTTCAGCGGCGACCGCACCAATCAGCGCGTCCGTATTGCGACGCGGCAAACTCAAAAGCATTTTCATCATGCGCAAGTCCGGCAGCGCGCCGCTAAAAATCTGCGCGTGCTTCACCTGCCCGGCCATGATCACTCGTTCGACTCCTTCCGACTTGAAGAAGCGGATCATCTTCCCCAACTGCCCTAGCCCAACCCACACGACGCGCCCCGCCACCCCTTCGATGCGCGGATCGGTTTCCTCGCGGATCGCCGCCACCGCAAACTCCACGCCTGCACGCCGCGCGCCTTCAATGACGAGAAAAGGAAACTGCCCGTTGCCTGCGATTAAACCGTAACGCATGGAAAGAAAGTATAAAGGATGAACGCGGAACGATGAACCGAAAGCAGTTCTTTATTCATCGTTCCGCGTTCATCCTTCAGCGTTCTATTTAACGACTCCGCGTTTTGATGTTTCGATGAACTTTACGAGCTCGTCCACTTCGGGTGAATCTTTGATTTCCTCTCGGATGCGCTCAAGGGCTTGCGAGGTGTTGAGGCGCGAAGAGAGTAGGAGGTGGAAAGCGCGGTGCAGATGTTTGATCGCTTCGGCGGAGTAGCGGCGACGCTTCATCCCCGTCGTGTTCAAGCCGTAGCAGCGTGCGTGGTTGCCGACGGTGCGGGCGAACGGCAGGGCATCTTTGACGACGACCGAGTAGCCGCCGACGAAGGCTTCGCGCCCGACGCGGCAGAATTGGTGCACGCCGGAATACGCGCCGATGGTCGCACGCTCTTCGACGGTGACGTGCCCGGCGAGCGTCGCGCCGTTGGCCATGATCACATGGTCGCCGATTATGCAATCGTGTGCGACGTGCGCCTGCGCCATGAGAAAGCAATCATCGCCGATTGTAGTCACGCCACCGCCGCCTTCCGTGCCGCGATGGACGGTGACAAATTCGCGTAAGACCGCGCGCCGCCCGATGCGCGTTTCGGTGGGTTCGCCCGCGTACTTCAAATCTTGCGGCGCGAGGCCGACGGAAACAAACGGGAAGAAGCGCGTGTCGTCGCCGATTCGTGTGCGACCGTCAACGACGCAATGCGATTCAAGGCGCACGCGGTCGCCGAAAGTTACTTCGTCGCCGATTATAGAATAGGGGCCGATGTAGCAGTCGCGTCCCAGCCGCGCGCGGGAGCTTAAGACGGCGGTCGGGTGAACGAAGGATGAAGCCGTCGGTGACGTTTCGCGCGAAACTTCGCTGTCCGACCCGCGCGTAATTTGAACACGACTCATTGAGAGACTTGGCTCCGGTCGGCGATGATGCTCATCAATTCGGCATCGGCGACGACGCGCTCGCCAACTCTTGCCACGCCCTGCATACGCTGCACACGACTTCCGACGCGCAACGCCGTTACCTCTAAAATTAAAGTGTCGCCGGGCACGACGGGCGAGCGAAAACGGGCGTTGTTGATGCCGCTAAAGAGAACGAGTTTGTTTTCGCGGTTTTCGATTTCGCGTAGGGCGAGAATGGCTCCGACTTGCGCCAACGCCTCGACGATGAGCACGCCGGGCATCACGGGCGCGTCGGGAAAGTGACCCTGAAAAAACGGTTCATTGATGCTCACCTGTTTAATGCCGACGACCCGTTTCTTCGGCGTGAGTTCGATGATGCGGTCAACGAGGAGAAACGGGTAGCGATGCGGCAGAAGTTGCTGAATGGCGCGGGCGTCGAGCAAAGGCGGCGGCGTTTCCATAGACGAGGAGAGCAAGCGAGAAAACTGAAACGGGGGCGCGCAACATTTACGCTAAACCCCCATTTGTCGGTTGAAGTTTTCTAACGTCTGGCGGGCGGCGTCGTGGCGGCGGCCGTCGCCGGATTACGCCGGTTGTACTCGGCGATAAAGTCGCGCGTTAAATCCATTGAGTCGTTTAAGACAAGGACGGCGTTCGGCAACTGACTGACGTTGATCACCATCGAGAGATTGCGCTGGCGGGCGAAAGCGGTCAACGCAGTGTTAATGTCGTTTTCAATCGGGGTGACGACTTCGCCGAGACGCCGCTCGTAAGCGCGTTGCGCGTCTTCGCGTTTGCGCGTGAGTTCGATTTGCAACTGCTCGGCTTGCTGCCGCTTGCGATCAAGTTCCGCCGGTTGAGCGACGCCCTGCGTTTTCTGAACATCATCAGCAATCGCCTGCAAGCGCTGCGCCAGCGTTTGCAATTCGGTCTGACGCGGTTGAAATTCACGGTTGACGCCAGCTAATGCGTTGACGAGGCGCGTGACGCCGCTTTTGGGATCGCCGAACGCGGCGGTGTTGACGATGCCGATGGCATTCGTCGAGGACGCGCCGCTTGTGGCGGCGGGCGTCGAGGCGGATGCTCCGGCGGCGGGGCGCGTCGCCTGTTGCGCGCTCGCAGATGTGAGAGCGAGAACGGCGACGAAGAAAAGGGCGAATGTGAAAGTGCGAAATGTGTTCATAACTTTTCCGATTAACTCCTTAAGCTGATTATACCCGACGTTTCTGTTAAAAAGTTCGCCCGATGCTGAAGCGGAAAACCCGTTTGCGTTCGAGTAAATCTGTGCGCGCGTTCGGGTTATAAGCGAAAATCAGGCGAAACGGGACATTGACAACGGGAACTTGGATGCGCAATTCGCCGCCGACGCTTGCCCGGTAATTGCCGATCCCTGAAAAAAGCGAATCTTGAAGGCGCACCACCGTGTTGGTCTGTGCGTCGCCGCGCAGGAAGGCTTGTTGGAAGCCGAAGGGCAAGCCGGTTAAAGGATCAGTGGGGCCGATGCGCAAAGCGTTGTTAAGTTCTTCTTGAGAGGCAAGCCGCGCGTCGCGCAGGACGACTCCGCCGCCGAGTGGCGAAAGGGCGAGCTGCGGGTTGTTGAGGGCGGCGAGCGTGCTCAAGGAAACTCCGGCCACGCCTCCGCGCAACGGAATCGCCCCGACCGTTTGCAGGAACGGATCGTCAGAGAGGAAGTTCGTGTTGATAGATTGATTTTGCGGCTTGCGCAAGTTGAAGGCCGAGCCGATGTCTAAAAAGGCGGCGGCGCTGACGGGGCCGAAAATCGGAATGCGATACTCAAAGTTGCCCAAGAGTTGCGTGTCGCCGCCCGTCGTCGGCAAAGCGAAGGCCGGAAGGTCTTGGTTGATGCGCACGGGGTTTGCGCCCGATGCTCCGGTGAAAACGCCGATGTTGGCGAGCGCTGGATTGAGTCCGGCGACGGGCAGTGGCGTTCCCGCCGCATTTGACGCGAGCGCGACGTTTTGCGAAGAAATAAATGTGTCAATCGGCGTGCGCGGCCCGATTGAGCGCGGCTCGAAGCCGCGAATCGTGAATTCGTCGCCGAGATAGAAACGCTCGAAGATCGGCACGCCGTTGACGAACGCGAGCGAATTCGAGTTGCGCACCGTGGCGGTCGTCGCAAAGCTGCCGATGAAACCGGCGACCACACGGAAGGCGAAAACATCCGGATTATCTGATCTCCGGCGGCGCACGGGGATGAACTGCGAGTAGGTGGCAAACGGCTGATACGTGCGCACGTCGCCGCCGAGTCCGGCGAAGGCGAGCGAGAGGGCGAGTTGTTTTCCGGTCGTCGGATCAATCGAAGCGTTGCGCGTGTCGTAAACGAACGAAGGCGTGATGCGGCTCGTGACGATCCCGGTCTGACTGTAGATGATCGGAATGAAGGTCGCGGCGTTCCCTTGCGCGTTCACGGGCGGGTCTTCCACGCTCGTGCTCGACAGCGAATAGGACAAGCCGATGCGCGTCGCCTGCGTAAAGTTGGAACGTCGGCGGTAAAACTCCGAGAGGCGCGAGCTGGCGAAGAACGAAAGCCCGTATTCGGTTTGCGTAAAGAGATTCTCGCTGTTCGAGGTCGAGAAATCGAACGGGTTGAGCGCCGCCTGCTGCGCCTCCGTGTTCTGCGACAGAAATGTGCCGGGGCCGACGAACTTCAAGGAGCGCGTATAGAGGGTAAAGCCCGTTGTGATCGGGCGGTTACGGATGTATGGTTCGGTGAACGAAAAGTAGAACGAGCGTTGGCGGTTGCCGTAAGCCAAGTTGAAGGAAAGCGTTTCGCCGCGACCTAAGAAGTTATTCGTCGAATACTCCAAGCCGAAGAACGAACCGCCGATGCCCGAAATGCCGCCGTTGAAAGAGATTTGCTGACGACCGCGTTCCGCCACCTTCACCGTCACGTCAACCGTTCCCGCTTCTTCGTCCGTGCGGAAATCGGCGTCGCGGTCTTTGTCAATCGGATCGAAGAAGCCGAGTTGGTTGAGAAAGAGAACCGACTGCTCGAAGCGAAGTTGATTGTAAACGTCGCCCTCGTTAACGAGGACTTCGCGGCGCAAGACGTTATCGCGCGTGAAGGTGTTGCCCAAGAATTCAAGGCGGCGCAGGGTGAATTGCTTGCCTTCGTTGATGGTGATCGTGAAATCGGCGATGCCCTCTTTTGGGTTCTGCGCGCTGTCGCGGAATTCGGGACTGACCTCCGCTTCATACTGAATGAAGCCTTGCGAGCCGTAAGCCTTCCGCAAATCTTCGTAGAGGGCTTTGCTGATGCGCTGACCGTTGGCGACTTCGCCTGCGGTGAGTCCCAGCACGCCGCGAATCACTTGCTCCGAGAAGATCGAGTTGCCTTCGATCTTCACTTCGCCGACGCGATAGACGCGCCCCTGCACGACGGGAACGGTGATGCGCAAAGCTTCGTCGGTGG
>JACCYN010000129.1 GCA_013696465.1 Pyrinomonadaceae bacterium | reverse complement strand
TTATGAAGCCGGGCGAGACGAAACCTTTTTAGTTGATTTTGTTTCACGTTTGTAAAAGGAATAAAGAGATGAGAGACGCCGTAATTGTTTCATCAGTCCGCACCGCCGTCGGGCGCGCGCCGAAGGGAACGCTGAGGAACACGCGCCCCGACGAGATGGGCGCGACCGTCATCAAGGAAGCGATCAAGCGCGCCGAAGGGTTGGAAGCGACGGAGATCGAAGACGTGATCATGGGTTGCGCGATGCCGGAAGCCGAACAGGGCATGAACGTCGCCCGCGCCGCCGTGATTCGCGCCGGACTCCCCGTCCACACTTCCGCGATGACGATCAACCGCTTCTGCTCCTCCGGTCTGCAATCAATTGCTATTGCAGCAGATCGCATTCGCACGGGCGGCGCGGATGTGATCGTGGCGGGTGGGCTTGAAACGATGTCGCTGATTCCGATGGGCGGTCACATCATTCGCCCGAATCCTTACCTCGTCGAACACTACCCCGACTTTTATCTCAATATGGGTTTGGCGACCGAAAACGTCGCGCGCAAATATGAAGTTTCGCGCGAGGAGCAAGACGAGTTCGCGTTGCGCTCACACCAACGCGCAGCCGAAGCGCAGGATGTCGGGAAGTTTGATGATGAGATCGTGCCGCTCAAAGTTGAGTTTGAAGAACTGAACGAGCGCGGGCGGAAAGAACGACGCGAAGTTACGTTTGAAAAGGACGAGGGCGTGCGGCGTGATTCGTCCGCAGAAGCGCTGGCGAAATTAAGACCCGCGTTTCATATCAAAGGTACGATCACGGCCGGGAATTCCAGCCAGATGTCAGACGGCGCGGCCGCCGCCATCGTGATGAGCGAGACCCGCGCGCGCGAACTCAACCTCAAACCTCTCGCGCGCTTCGTCGCCTATGCGACGGCCGGTTGCCCGCCCGAAGAGATGGGCATCGGGCCTGTCTATGCGATCCCGAAAGTTCTCAAAGTCGCCGGACTCACGCTCGACCAGATTGATGTGATTGAACTCAATGAAGCTTTCGCCGCGCAAAGCTTGGCCGTCATAAAGACGCTCGGACTTGACCCGGAACGAGTCAACGTCAACGGCGGCGCAATCGCGCTCGGTCACCCTCTCGGCTGCACTGGCGCGAAGCTCACAGCGACCATCTTACGCGAACTCGAACGACGCAACGGCCGCTACGGCATGGTGACGATGTGCGTCGGCGGCGGCATGGGCGCAGCCGGAATCTTCGAGCGTATCGGTTAATGTAGTTACGAAAGAACACGGCAGGGCTTGCCCCTGCCCCTACAAATCTGAAAGGAATTTAGCAATGTCAGCCGTAGCAGAAGATAAAAAGATCGTGACGGGCGGAAGTTTTCTGATCGAAGATCGCGCGCCGGAAGATATTTTCACGCCGGAAGATTTTACGGAAGAACACCGCATGATCGCCAAAACAACGCGGCAGTTTATGGACGCGGAGGTGCGCCCCGCCGTTCCCCAATTAGAAAAGCATGATTGGAAACTTGCGCGTGAACTTGTGCGCAAGGGGGCGGAACTCGGACTGATCGGCGCGAACGTCCCCGAAGAATATGGCGGACTCGGACTCGATCAAACCTGTGGCGCGATCATCAGTGAGTACATCGGTCGCTCTGCTTCGTTTGCAACAACCATCGGCGCGCAGAGCGGCATCGGGCTGCTGCCGATCCTTTACTTCGGAACTGACGCGGCGAAGGAAAAATATCTTCCGAAAATTTCCTCCGGCGAAATGATCTCGGCTTACGCTTTGACGGAATCCGGCTCCGGCTCCGACGCGCTCGCCGCGAAAGCCACCGCGCGACTCTCCGACGACGGTACGCACTACATTTTGAACGGCGAGAAGATGTGGATCACCAACGGCGGGTTCGCCGATGTGTTCGTCATCTTTGCGAAAATAGACGGCGACAAATTCAGCGGCTTCATCGTCGAACGCCAACCGGGACTCACCAACGGCGCGGAAGAACACAAGATGGGCATCAAGGGTTCTTCAACGACCGCGCTTGTGCT
>JACCYN010000122.1 GCA_013696465.1 Pyrinomonadaceae bacterium | reverse complement strand
CGGCGGCGTTCGATTATCTTGCTGCGCAGACGCGCTGCATCCGCCCGCCAGCACGAAGCCGACAATCACCCCTATCATCAGTTGCTTGATATTAACCATCTGCATTTTAGAAACCTCCGCAAGTTTTACTTCCAAGCGGGGCTACGGGAGGGAGAGGAGAAACGCGCCTCACCCGACTCTGTGAGCAACACGAATGCCACGCCTATACTTTACAACGATTTACGGTTTTATACGATTTAACCCAGACCGTCGGCGCGCGCAAGTCACGCTTTCAGACGCGCTGCGCACCGTATGGTGTAAGGATTCAAAATTAGTCGCTTGTGACGTGAACGCAACTTCCGAAAAATCTTTAACGCCGCACGGCGATCCGAACGCTTCCGACGTTTCCGCTCGCGTCAAACGCGCGCAAACTCACCGTGTGCTCGCCCCCGCCTGCGGCGAGCGGCAGATCGAGTTTGTAAGTTTCCGTTCCACTGTCGGCAATGCCATCTTCCGGAAAAACTCCTCGCCATTCGCCGCCGTCAACGCTTACATCCGCGCCGCGCACCGTGCCCGTCGCATCCTCGACCGTTATTGCCACACGCACGCGATTGTCCGTCCTTTGCGCTTCGCCTGCATTGCGGACAACGGGCGGCGTGTTGTCAATCTCGACAAACTCACTTGTGCGTTCGCCTGTTAAAGCAAGGCTCTGCGGATTCTGCGCCCGGTCGCTGGCGATGATCTTAAAGGCGTAACGCCCGTCAGCAAGCGCCGCGCCGTCAACCGTATAAAAGTTGTCGCGCAATCCTTCCTTCAACGAATGAAACGTCTCTTCGTTCAAGCTCCGGTAGTAAACCGTGTATTCGAGATCGTCGCCGTTGGCGTCTTCCGCTTGCCAGAGAATCGAGACGGCCCCTTTCTGGAATATGCGACGCGGCGGAGTTTGTATTGTTCCGCCCCCGCCGAAGAGCGCCGGATCGAGACCGGAAGCGAGGATGTTGGGATCGTTCTGCATCTGCATGATCGACTGCAATGCGATTCCGGCCGGAAGCGTCGTCACGGATGTAACTTCCGGCGCGACGTTGCGCGGCAGGTAAGCGATGCTCACGTCTTCGACGCGCGGCGCAGAAGATGCCACGCTTTCCGTCGCTCCGCCTCTGCCGTTGACCGCGCGCCGCAACACCGCGCGCCACTGAATGAAACGCGCGCGCGGGCTGCTCACTTGAGCGCTCTTTGCCGTCGCTCCGTTTCCTGACTCAATCCGCGCCGCGCTCCACTCGCTCCACGTGCGGTCAGGGCGTTCCGTGTTTCCCGCGCGCGTCTGCAACTCGACGCCGCTTGCGCTTCCGCGCCAACGAATGCGTCCCCACGCCGCGACAAACTTCGCATCGCGCACCGGCGATTCATACACGCCTTCGCCCGTCGGTTCAGCGCTCAAACGAAAAAGCTTTCCCTCGTTGCTCGTCGCCGCAAATACGTCTCGCCCACGCAAAGCGAACGACGACACTTGCCCTTCCGTCGCTTGCACAAGCAGCGTGTCGCGCCCGTCGTCCGTCACCGCATAGATGCGCCCTTTGTCGTTAGTGCCGACGAGCACGCCCCCTTGCGGCGCGGGCGCGACGGCGAAACCCGTCACCGTGCTCGAACTCCACAGCACATCCGTCGCGCCGTCCGGCAGAATGCGAAACACGGCGGTGCGCGCCGCCGCCAACTCGTTGCGACTGCGCGCCGGAGTCGGCTGCGCTCCGGCGAGCGACCCCGCTTGACCGCTTGCGTCGTCAGTCGTCACTCCCCCGCTCGTCGTTGTGCCTCCCGCGCCCGAAGTCGTGCCTGAAGATGATGTTGGAGTGGAAGCGGTTGGTTGACGCGAGGCAGCAGCGGACGCATCGCTTAACGCCAGCGCATACACTGAGCCGTCGGCCGCGGGCGCAAGCGCGTGAATCTCGCGCAGAGGCGCGTCGAAGAGCGCAAAGGCTTTGCCGTCCACACCGACGCGCAACACGAGTCCGCCCGGATCGGTGCCTGCGATCAAGTTTCCGCGCGCGTCAACTGCGAGCGAGATCACGTGCGTTTCATCCGTGTCAAAGAGCAAAGACGTTTGCGGATTCGCGCCAGCAGCGCGCGCGAGGTAAAGCTTTCCCGTGTCGCCCGTGCCGACCGCGAGTGCGCCGTCCGGCATCACGGCGAGCGACCAGATATATTTGTCCGCCGGATCAAAATAAACTTCAGCGCGCCCGTCTGCCGCAATGCGATAAACTTTTCCGTCCGGCGATGTGCCCGCGTAAACTGCTCCATCTCGCCCGACCACGAGCGCTGTCACATCAAGCTCCGGCGCATCGTAGAGCAACGATCCTTGCCCGTTTGACGGAACGCGAAAGATGCGCCCGTCATGCCCGGTGCCGAGATAGACGTTACCGTTCGCGTCCGTTGCGCTCGACCACACATAAGTTTCTCGCGTGTCAAAGACGGACGAGAAACCGGGTGCCAGCACGAGCGCGCCCGTGTCCGTGATGGAGACGCCGCGCGCCTCGCCCTTCAGAAGTTCGGCGCGCGAATTTATCTCCCACACTTGAGGGCCGCCCGCGCGAGTTAAAGACGAGAAAGTGAAACAACAAAGAAGCGCGAAGAAAATGCTTATTGCGAGTGAAACGAAAGTTTTATTGAGCATGAATCGGTAGGTCATTATCAAATTGAAGATGGAAGTTTACCATTCAAATTTTCGCCGAATGGAGTTTCCGCGACATCACAGACGCAAAGGTTAATCGAAGCATTATACTTTTCCGCGCGTAAAGAATCGCCCATGTTTACTTCAATCGTCTTCTCACGCGCCGACGTATCTCGCATAAAGCGAACGCGCGAGCGCCGTGTCGTCAGTGCCGCGTATGATCGCGCGCGCATCTTGAAAAACGGTTAACTCGTATTCTCCAACCTTGACGCGCAGCAGATAAGGATTCGTCTCGACCTCGCCCGCCGCTTCGAGCCGCGCGGCGAGTTGGTTTAAGTCAACGGGCGCGCGGCGGTGAGGCGAGATTTGCACGGCGTTCCGGCCGCAAAGCACCGCCGTGTGATCCGCCGCTTCCGCTTCAAGCGTTTCAAAACGTCCTTGCGCGCACGTCGGACAGCTTTGCGCGGGCGCGCCCAACTTGATCCGTCGCCACTCGTTGCGCCACACATCAAACTGCATCAGTGAATTGTGCAAACTCGCCGTCTGACCCGTGAGCAGCTTTAAGGCTTCGCTCACCTGCACGGCGGCGACGACGGAGATTATAGGCATGATGACCCCGGCCGTGTCGCATGTCGGCGCGGAGGCGGCGGGCGGCGCTTCTTCAAACACACAGCGCAAACAAGGTGTGAGGTGGGGGCGCACCGTCATCGTCACGCCGTATGATCCGACGGCCGCGCCGTAAATCCACGCCACATTGTGTTTGACCAACGCATCGTTGAGAAGGTAGCGCGTGGCGAAATTATCAGTGCCGTCAACAACTACGTCGCAGTCGCGGAGCAGACGTTCGACATTGGAATGGTTAACGTCAATTACTTCCGCCTCAATTTCGATTCTTGAGTTGATCTCTTTGATGCGTCGCGCGCAGGCAATCGCTTTCGGCGTGCGCTCCTGCGCGTCGCGTTCGCTGAACATCGTCTGGCGTTGAAGATTCGATTCTTCCACGAAGTCGCGGTCGGCGATGCGCAAACGCCCGACTCCGGCGCGCGCCAGCGCCTCGGCTTGCTGGCTTCCCAATGCGCCGCACCCGACGATCAGGACACGCGACTCACCCAATCGCTTTTGTCCCGCCGCGCCGATCCCGTCGAACAGAATTTGGCGACTGTAGCGTTCGTCCATAATCTTCAACTGCAAGCTTTGACGGCGGCGCGCCGCATCACGTCGCGCGGCGCGTCCTCGCCCGTCCATAACTCGAATTGTTCAACCGCTTGCCCGACGAGCATCGCCAAGCCATTGATTGTTTCGCATCCGGCTTGCGCGGCCGCGCGCGTAAATGAAGTCTGCACTGGATTGTATACGAGATCGTAAGCGATGCGCGCGCCGCGAAGCTGCTCTGCGGTCGCCGGAGTTTTCTGTTCACTGCTCCCGCCGCGCGTGCCGAGCGTCGTCGCATTGATGACAACATCAAATTCATTGAAGCGAGCCGCTTCAAGCGGCGCGTGTGAAACGTCGAATTCAGACGCAAGCTTCGCCGCGCGCGCGCTGTTTCGCGCAAACACCGTGACTCCCACTCCGGCCTTTCTCAAACCCCAAACCAGCGAACGCGCCGCGCCGCCTGCGCCGATCACCGCCGCGTGACAACCTCGCAGTTCGGTTATCTCTTGCAAAGGATTGATCGCCGCCGCCGTGTCAGTGTTGTAACCGTGTAGCGCGTCGCCTTCCACAACCACAGTGTTAATTGACCCCACCTCGCGCGCCGTCGGGTCAACCCAATCGAGATGTTGGATGATCTCTGTTTTGTGGGGCGCGGTCACGCTGAAGCCGCGCAGATTCCAATCAATCTCGCGCGTGCGCGGGCGCGCCATGCGTGTGATGAATTCGCTCAAAACCTTTACCTCGAAAGGAACGTAAACAGCATTAATGCCTTTATGGATGAACGCCTCGTTGTGTATCTGCGGCGACACGGAATGCGCGACGGGCGCGCCGACGAGACCTGTGATGACCGTTTCCCGATTAATATTATGAACGCGATAGAGATCACGCAGCGCGCGGGCGGAGATTTGTCCGGGAGCAGTTATATGTTCCGCATCGAGCGCGCCGTAAGTGAGAAACCCGCCGCGCGACGGGGCGAGGATGCGCGTCGCAACTCCGGCTTCGCCCATCGCAATTGAGATCATCTCGCGCCCTTCGCCCCGCGCTCTTTCCAGCAACTGAAACACGGGAACGCACCCGACCGCATCATCAACTCTCACGGCGATCTTCAACACGCGCGCGGGCACATTCTTCATGCGCCCGTAGAGATCGTTTAGGTTTAGGGAGGTTCCGGCGAAGTCGTGATAGGAGCAAATGACTTGTTCTTGAACGAGTGAATCGTACAACTCTTTTTCGTGTTGACGGACGTGAGACAATAGCTCGAATTCTAGATCGACGAATAACCCAGTCGGTTGTGTGTGCTCAAACATTCGTCGCCAGAATTGGAGTCTTTGCGGGAAGCTAAGTTCGCCGCGTCCGCCTTGTTCGACGGGGCGCAAAGTAATGATGAGTGGGCGCGCGAGTGAAGCGATGAGCGTTTGCAGAAACGATGGTGTAACTTCTTCGAGTTCCGCTTCACTCAAATAATCGAGTCGCAGTTCGATGATGTCAGCGACTTGCGCGGCGCGGCTGGCGGCGGATGAAAGTTCATTTGCGCGCCACGCGCCGACAGGCACACAGAGGAGGCGCGCCTGATCAGAAACCATCATTTGCAAATTGCGCAAACACTTTTCTGCTCCTGCTTAGAATTTCTCGCCGGAGCGCGCGGCGGGAACTTTCTCGAAAGCGTGGGCGGATTGCGGATCGAGATGCCGTGTCGTGCTCTCGGTGACGCTCGGCGGCGCGAAGATTTCAGACGTGTTGCGCGGCGGAAGTTCACTCGCCTGCGGTGGCGTGGCGGCGAAGCCGGTAGTCGGCGCGCCTTCGTTCGTGGAGATCGTGGCGGGAGCGGAGCGTTGCCTGTAGCGCAGACGGACGATCTCGGCAACGCCCCCGCCCAGCAAAGCGAAAGCCGGAATCATCATCCAAAACCACCAACGATGTCCTTGCACGGCTTGCCCGAACAACGCCAGCGCAAAGGCGACGCATATGAATCCCACGCCGAGAAAAAGATTGATGATCGCGCGCTCTACACTTGGCTCGCTGCGCTTTCCGCCACCGACGCCGCAACTACCCCAACTGTCGAACATCTCTTCGATACCATTGCCGAACGATTGCAAGCTCTTCGGTTGCACAGGCTCGAAGCCGAAGGTATTCTTCTTTATCTTTCCCGTGATCGCACCCGGCACAAGGCTGATGTCCACGCCACACGCGCGACAAAACTTCGCGTCGTCCAAGTTCTTCGATCCGCATTTCGGGCAGAACATATTATTCAACTCCTCGTCAAAACTTCCTCGCGTCGTAAAGAAAGATTAAATCCCGTTCGGCTTAGGACATTGTTTCAAGTTCGTCGCTCAATAGCAAGTTTATCTCCTGCCGTCAAATCTCCTCGCTCCCAACATCTTTATACGTCCGGCGCTTCGCTTCGGTTCGCTGCCGGAGAACTTCGTAGAGTAAAATTCCGGCGGCGACCGAGACGTTTAAGGATTCGATGCGACCGCGAAGCGGAATCGAAACTAGCGCGTCGCAACGCTCCGCGACAAGGCGGCGCAAGCCCGCGCCCTCGCCGCCGAAGACGAGCGCACACGCCCCCGTAAAATTCCAATCCGTGTATTGATGTTTCGCGTTCGCGGCCGTGCCGATTGTCCAGATGTTTCGCTTCTTCAGCTCTTCGAGAAGAGGAACGATGTTGCCCGCGCGCGCAACGGGAACATACTCCAAAGCTCCGGCGGCCGTTTTCGCCACCGTTTCTGTGAGTCCGGCGGCGCGACGCTCCGGCAGGAAAATTCCGTGCGCGCCCGCGCATTCCGCCGTGCGGATGATCGCACCGAGATTGCGCGGGTCTTCCACGCCGTCGAGCGCCACGGCGAGCGGCGGATCGTCTGTGCCGATGCGCGCCGCGAGGTTGTCGAGCAGCTCGTCCGCGTCAAGATAGCGCGCGGCGGCCACAATCGCCACCACTCCTTGATGGTTTGCCGTCGTGATGCGCTCTAATTCGACGCGCGACGCGCGGCGCACCGGCACTCCGCCCGCGCGCGCGTGCGCAAGCAGTTCGCGCACGCGATGTTCGTCTCTGCCTTCAGCAATGAGGATGCGCTCGACGCTGCGACTTCCGGCGCGCAACGCTTCCAACACCGGCGCAACTCCGTAAACTAGCGCGCTCGAAGTATGACTCTCAATAACCGGAGCAGGAGCGGAAACATCCCGCGCCGTGACGCGCGGCGCTTTGCTTTCTTCTTCTGCCGGACTGCGCTCCGGCGTGTGGAACTTAGGTCGGTCGCTTCGTTCGCCGCGCGCTTTGGTGTGCAACTTCCTTTTCATTTTCCGTCGGAGCGACGCCCCTGCCGCAGTTCCAGATGATGCAGCAAAAGGCTGTAGCGCGTGAATTGTGCTTCGTTGCTCACGGTCGTGACGGCTTCGCGGTGAAAACGTCCGGGGCGTGCGCGGCGCAACCCGCCCGCTTCGGTGCGCTCCGCGAGCGGCCAAGCGTGAGCGAGCAACGGGCGCAGAGGCGCGTATTCGTCATCAAAGCGCGCGAGGGACGCACGCGCGCGAAGTTCGGCGACGAGCGTGCGGAAGTTCTGCGCGGCGAGCAAATTCTTTTCTTCACCTAGGCAACTAAAGTCGAAATTTTCCGCCGTGATGCGCCATCCTTCGCCCGGTGCACAAGCGTAAACGTCCAACACGGATTCATCCTCAAACATCTCGCGGCTATCCACAACTTCGTTTCTCATCCCCCGCCGCCCGCGTCCTTCCTCAATCTCGATGCGCTTGTGGCGCAGACGCCCGCTCACGAGCAGCACAACATCCTTCCACCGGACGACGTGCGAATTCGCGCCGATGTTCGTCGTAAGCGTAACATCATTCTCCGTCCACCGGAGCTGACGCACGCGCTGCGGAACTTTGCTTTCCGCCTCAAGATCAACATCGGAGATGATCTCGACCGCGAAGTTCAGTTCGCTTAATCTTCTCTCGATCATTTGCGCTTCATCGTGGGCGGCAACGCGCGCAAGCGGTAGCGCCGCGTTTGCCGCCAGCATCCCCTCAAGCGCGCTTCGCTCCAAGCGCAACAACGTCGCCGCATCACGCAGCGCATTTTCGTTTGCGTCCGCGCTTTGCTCCCGCAGAAGCACGACGTTGAAACCTTGCTCCCATTCTTCGAGGGGTTTCAACACGGGGCGGCGCAAGTTTTTAGTCGCTTCCGTCTCAGGAATCTCCGCGCCACAGTAAAGACATTTCATGCGCGTCGGCGGATTGCGGCGCGCGCAAACGCTGCACGTCACCATCTGTTCGGGCGCGAATCGTTGCGACGCGCCGCTTAACGCATCCGCGTGTGAAACTTCAAACTCGTCTTCATCAAAACTCACGCTCTCGGAATCTCCTGTCGCTGAAGTTAAGCAGCACGGCACACAACTAAGCACCCGCGCAAGCGCACGGATGAACGCTGCGCTGATCTACATTCGCTTTAATGACTTGTTCGATTCAAGCTCGACTGATTGCGCTACCTTCTTAAGAACACTTTTCGGCACAACAAGTTTCACCGCGTAAAGCTTCGATGCCTTCTTTAGCGATAATGGGAATCATCACCAAACCCGCCACCGGGTCAGCCCACCACCAACCGAAAAGAGCATTCATTCCTAACCCTGCTAACAAGATCGCCGAGAGGTAAGCGCAAATGTCCGTTTGACGCGAATCGGCTTCCAGAGCGCGACTTTTCAAACTCACCGCAACGCGCCGCTTCGCCCGCGCCAGAAGCGGCATCACAATCAAAGACAAAGTTGCCAGACCGATGCCGACGTGACTCGCATCGGGCGTTTCGCGCAAAAGTAAAGACTTCACCGCGTCAAAGGCGACATACCCGGCCAGCAACAAAAAGCTTACCCCGACAAGCCTCAGCGCGATCTGCTCCCGGTGCTCACCCGAAACGAGCCGCCAAAGCAACACTGCGCCTGACAGAGTCTCGATCACCGAATCAACCCCGAAGCCGAGGAGCGCAATGCTTCCGGCGATCACGCCCGCGCCGATAGATACGATGGCTTCAAGCGAGTTCCAACCGATGGTGAAATATTCAAGTCTGCGTCCACGCCGCACATCGTGGGCGCGAATGATATTTTGGCTTAAAACTTCTGCGCTCATCTCTATTCAATGCAAGCTCAAAAAGATATGCTGTAACTCAAGCCCGGATTGCGTCCGCGCTCCAAGATAACCCCGAACTGATGTCGCCCGCGCGTGTAATTCAAAGTCGGATGCACGCGCACGCCGTCAAAGAGGATCGTCGAACTCCAGCGCTCACGAAAATAAATGTTCAAGCCGCCGACAACGCGCAGACGATCTTCGTATGTCCCGTAAGCGACGCCGATGTAGGGAGCAACCGGCAAGTTCGTCTCGCGTTCCAAACTTTTACTCAACGTCGCGTAAAACGATTGACCCGACGGCGTGCCGATCCGGTCGGAACTCGTGCCTAAGATTAACGCCGGACGCTTCCGCGTTTCCGTTAATGCCACGATGTTGGCAAGCGGCGAGACTTTTCCGGCAAGCGGATTGTACTCAACCCCGGCCGTTAAGCGCGGATGAAATCTGTATGTCAACGTATTGCGCCATTTCGCGCGGTCAACCGTGTTCGGGATGACGCGCACGCCATACGTCCATTTATTCCCCTCTTGTTGTCCCGTCCCGCTCACGGCGCGACCCTCGCCCGGTCAAAGCGGTCAACTCGGAACGGAGGATGCTTGACTCGGACGCTCCTTCACGCGCGCGGCTTGCTCACGTTGTTGCGTTTTAGCCGCTCGCTCGGCGGTCGCTTCGGCGGATGCAAGCATTTCGTCAATCTGTTTTTTCAAATCAACACGATTGATGATGCCGGAGATGACTTTGACGATGCGCCCGTCTCTGCCGATGATGACTGTGCCCGGAAGCGCCGCGCCCAATCCGAAGCGCGTCATGTCGGCTGTGGTCGCGCCCAGCCACACGGGAAAGTTGATTTTAGTTTCTTTGATGAACTGCAAAACTTTCGCGCGCTCCGCCGTTTCATCGCTTGACGCGCCGATCACTTGCACGCCGAGTGCAGC
This sequence comes from Pyrinomonadaceae bacterium, assembly GCA_013696465.1. GTDB lineage: Bacteria > Acidobacteriota > Blastocatellia > Pyrinomonadales > Pyrinomonadaceae > JACCYN01. The sequence continues at coordinate 16,772 of JACCYN010000122.1, read as the reverse complement.
ATACTCGTTTTGGATCGCCGCAAGGTCGGGCATCTCTTTCCGGCACGGCACACAGTAAGTCGCCCAAAAATTTAAGACGACGATGCGCCCTTTGTATTGACTTAATCGCTGCTCCGCCCCGAACAAATCTTTGAGCGTTAACTCAACTTCCGAGTGAAGAACGTTCTTCGCTTCGCGCTCGGACAAACTCGCCTCAAGAACTTCGAGCGTGTCAACGCGAATGATGTTCGCGCTTCTCTTTTTTTGCACCGCGCCCGTCACCGCGATTCGTTTGCCGACGTACTCAAGCCAATTTTTTCCGGGAAGGCGGAACTTTCCTTGCTCAAGTTGGTAAAGCGTGAACTTGTCATTTTCACGCACGGCGATCAGCGTCGGGTCGCCGTTCGCAACGCAAGATTGTGCTTGCAACAAATCTTCCGCCGTGCCGTATTCGATTTTCGTCCGGTCGGCTTCCGCCCAACAATCGGCGCAACAAACGACTTGTCCGACAAGTTTGATTGGCGAGTTTTGCGCCGTGGCGATGAAATTAAATGCGAGCAGTAAAATTAAAGACGCGATGATTTTCAACATAACAAAATTATACTTACTCAACCCGCCGAAAGCTACCCAGTGGTTTTCAGAAACAAGGGGTCGAAGAAGGAATTCATCACGGCGGGCGCGCGTTCATAACCGAAGTTTGCCGAATGCTTTCGTTCGCATCGCCGAAAAGTGCGTTGCTTGGAAGTTGCCTTCCGGTATAATCGAATCGCGTTGGCGCAACGGGCGCTCTCTTCCCCTAACGCTTCGATGCGACGGCCGTCAAACCTAATGAGAACGAACAAACGATCAGAACGGATTCTCGCTCTATATCTGCTGCTTGCGGCTCTTGCGACGGGGTGCGCTCCGGCGGTCACGCGCGGGCCCTCGGCGGAGGGGCCGCCGCGCGCCAGCGCGCCGGATTATCCAGTGGTGCTCGCAGAAAGCGAAGATCGTCGTAAGTCTGCGCTCGATGCGTGGGCTTCCGTGACGCGCGCGCAGGGCATCGAGAACGCGCTTGCGCCGCAGCTTCAACCCGCAACCGTGACCGTGCGCAGTTTGCCTCCGCTCGCCGCTCCGCTCCGACTGCCGAGCGTCGTTGTGGCTGAAGTAAACAGAACCGGGCGCGGAAAAAAAGACGCGACTGAAACTTCCGGCGTGCTTACGGAAGAAGAAGCGACGCGCGAATCCTTGCGTCGCTTTCTCCTCTCCCTTGCCCCGCTGCTCGGCGTCGAAGCCGAATACGTTTCACTCGTTTCAATCAAAGACGAACAAACGGGAGCGAAGCGCGCCACATACGAACAGAAACCTTTTTTCCAGCCGTTGCGCGGCGGCTACGGACGCATCGAGATCGCTTTTACCGACGACCGCCGTGTGACGGCTCTCACGAGCACCGCGATCCCCGACGCCGGACGCCTTCGCACCCTCCTCGCCCTTCCCCGCGAACGCCTCACGCCGCAGCAGGCGGCTGCGAGTCTCTCCGGCACTTCATACATCTACACGGACGCGGCCGGAGTTCAACAGAGGCGCACAATTGGGGACGCAAACCTCGTCTCGATCCGCGAACTCGTCGTCCTCCCCGTCGAACGCACGGGCGATGCTCCCGCGCTCGAACTTCACCTCGCGTGGGAGGCGGCCGTCGGAAACGAATCGTCGCAAATCGTCTACGTTGATGCCGTGACGGGTGAAATACTGCGCGCCGGGATTTGAGACAAATGAAGTTAATACGAACTCCAGAACGTCTTTTGCGCTTGACCTTAAGCACCTCGCGGCGGCATCCTGTTCAATGTTAATATTTTCTTAATTATTGATGGAGCTTTTTGACATGCAGTTTGATCTGACGAATAACATTTCGTGGCAGTTGGGTTATCGCGGTCGAGTCGCAGTTTTCATTGATGGTAACAATCTTTTTCACGCGGCGCGTTTTCACAACATTGATATTGATTACAACAAACTCCTGCGCGTCCTTCTCGGCGACGGGCGGTTGTTGCGCGCCTTCTTCTACACGGGCGTTGACGCCGGAGCGGAACGTCAACAGGGTTTCCTTCTGTGGATGCGGCGCAACGGTTTCCGCGTTATGCAAAAAGAACTCAAAACTTTTTACGACGGCACGCGCAAGGCGAACATGGACGTGGAGATCGCCGTTGATATGTTGAGCCTCGCGGGACGCTACGACACAGCCGTGCTGGTCTCCGGCGACGAAGATTTCGTTTACGCTGTCAACGCCGTCGCCTACAAAGGCTGCCGCGTGGAGGTCGCGGGCTTTCGCTCGAACAGCGCGCCGAAGTTGATTGATGTCGCCGATTACTTTATTGATCTCGGCGAGATCGCCGAACGCATTCGCAAAGAACATTCGCATCCTTCGCGCTGCTACGAACATCCGCTCGAAGCGGAATTGCACCGCCCCGTTATTGTTCCCGTCTACTTACCGCAGAACGGCGACGGCGACGTGGAACGACACATTATCGAAGCGGCGTTTGAAGACAGTATCAGTCAGTTTACGGCGGAGGTTGATTTCATCCGCATCACGGACGACGATTAAGCGATTGAAACGCGCGAAAGCCTGTTCGCGCGTTTCCCACCCTTCGATTTATGAAACTCTTCAGTGTTGAAGAAGCGAACGCGCTGCTGCCAAGCGTGCGATTGATGGTCGAACGCATTCAGCGAGCGCACAAAAGTATTCTTCCATTTCAGAAAGCCGCGCGTGCGGCCGCCGCATGCGCCGATCTTGGCGGCGGCGGAATCGAGGGCGGTGAACGCTACATCGCGGCCTTGATGAATCTCGCCGAGTGCACAAGCGAGATGGAAGCTTTGGGCGTGCAAATCAAAGATTACGCGCGCGGGCTGATCGACTTTCCGAGTTTGCGAGAAAATCGCGTTGTGCTGCTCTGCTGGCAATTGGGCGAGCCTGAGCGAATCGAATGGTGGCACGAGACCGAAGCTGGATTCGCCGGACGCCAACCGCTATAAATTGACGAAAGAGAACAGCGAAGACGGAACAATAAACTCTGTACCGCTCTCATAATTTCAACTGCTTAATTTCTCAAGGTTTGGTTGAGCTTAAGACCCCTCTTCGACGCTCCCGCCCTGCCCTTACACCACGATATAGTAGATTTCTCTTACGCAACCACAGTTTCTGGTATATTTTCTGGTTGACGACTTAAAGTAACTTCTGATAGCATCCGCCGCGAACTCGTAAAGAGCAAGGGGTTAAGCATTCCACCCGATTAATTATCCAATTTGATTTACGCTTCAATGGGAGGCTCTAAGAACAATGCAGTGTGCCTCGTGCAGCGCCCAATATTCTAGCGATCAAGCTGTTTGCCCGCAGTGCCAAAAGCCCGCGTCCTCTTCGGAGAAAGTGGAAAATAACATACAGGTTTCCTTGCCCTTAGATAATCCCGCTCCTGAGGAAAGCGCGGCGGGCGCGCAGACGCCTCCGACGCTCATTGAATTTCCCGGCGTCTCGGCGCGCAGGCAGCAACCGCAGTGGCGCAAAGACTTGTGCGAGCGCGTGCGCGTAATTCAGGAGCGACGCGCGCACGAATCAAATCATGCGGGAGCGCGCACAAGAGCGGAACGGGCGACGAAAGTTAAAACCGCAGACGCGGGCGTGCCGCGACTCGTGCCACACGTCGATCCGCCGCCGGTTAATCCGATTGTCGCCGCCGCCCTGCGCCGCGCCGAACGCGCGCGTGAATCGGCCGCGATGCCCATCCACAGAAGCGTCGGGCGAAGTCATGGCGGAGCGGCGACTGCGGTCGCGCGCTTCACCGATGCAACCGAAGAAGCGGCACACGACTTTAATCAAGTCTCACCCCACGCGCCTGAGATCGTCGCCGCTGCCGCTCCGCCGCTTCCTGCAACGAAAAAAGATTCGCTTCCGGCCGACACCGCGAAAGCTCACAAGCTCGTCGCCCTTCCAACTCAATCAACAGCGAAAAACGAGACTGCGGTTGCGACGACCTTAACGAAAACGAAACTCGAACCCGAAGTTAAACTCCCCAAACCTGAAGTTAAAATCAAAGACGCGCCGAAGCCCCGCCGCGTACTCTCGGAAGTTGTGGACGATGCGCTGCTCGCCAAGAGAGAAGCGGAGCAAGAGGCGGCGCAGGGAACGGCGAGTGCGCGGGCAGAGATTTTCGACGACCAAGCTTCGGTTGCGGCACGCGCTGCGGCTGCAGCAGTCGATCTCTTCACCGTCGCCTTCTTCTCCATACCGTTTGCCGCGTTTATCGAGTTTACAAGCGGCAACTGGAGCGATTGGCGCGTGGCGGCTTCGATGATCGGCATTGTCGCCCTTGTTCTCTTTCTTTATTCGGCGGCGGCCGTGGCGCTCGCCGGGCGCACGTGGGGCATGTCGCTCGTCTCCCTTTTCGTTGTGGATGTCAAGACGGGTTTGCCGCCGACGCTCAGTCAAGCCGTGCGGCGCGCGTTCTTCTTTTTGATTTCGCTCGTCACGTTCGGACTCGGCGCGCTCTACTCTCTCTTCGACGCCGAACGCCGCGCGCTCCACGATCATTTGTCAAATACAATCGTCGTCCGCGATTAGCTTTTAGAAACGCACTTCACGACGTGGCTCTGTTTGTCCTCCGTCAAACAGAGCCTTTTTGTTTGCGCGAAAAATTTGTTAGCCTGTGAAAACAGCAGATGCGGAGAGTGTTCGTTCTCCAAGCATTCCGCTTTTTCGCATGAACGACCAAACCATCGAAGAGATCGCCCGTGAGATCGCGGAAGCGTTTACGGGCGCGGCGACGGGCAGAGTTTTCCAACCGGGTCGCGCATCTCTCGTCGTTGATTTTCATACGAGGACGGACGCTTACCTCTTCGTCTCCGTCGAAGCCGCGCAGCCGCGAATTTATATTATTCGGCGGGCGACGCGGGAGTTGGAAAAAACAACAATCCCGCCCGCGTCTTTTGCGCTTCTGTGGCGCAAACACCTTGCCGGAGCTGTTTTGCGCCGTGTGACGAAAGACGCTGATGATCGCATTATTCGTTTCTTTTTCGAGGCGCAATCTGAGGCGGGCGAATCGCAGGAGCGCACCGTCATCGCGCAACTCACGGGTCGCTCCGCAAATCTTTTTCTGCTCGACGAACGCGAAAGGATCATTGACGCCTTGCGCCCTTTGCGCGAAACGGATCAACAGATCGGCGACGAGTACGACGCGCCCGCCGCTTCCGCTTCAACCCACCGTTCGCAGCCCGAACCGTTCGAGCGCGGCGACTTCCATTCGCTGTCGGAGGCGGCGGACGATTATTACAGCCGACTTGAAGTTGATAAAAAATTTGACCAGCACGCCGCCGCTTTCGTCGCGCGCCTGCGCCAAGAGACTGGGAAAAGACGCAAACTCGAACGCAATCTCAAAGCCGATCTCGCCCAACACGGCGACGCGGAAATGCATAAGCGAATTGGCGATCTGCTGCTCGCCAACGTCGCCACCGCCGAGCGCAACGGTTCGCTCGTTCGCGTCAAGGATTATTATTCGGAGGGCGAACCCATCATCGAAGTTGAGGTTGACGAAAACCGCACGTTGCAGGAAGAAGCCGCACGGCGTTTTAACTTTTACACAAAAGCGAAACGCGCCGCCCGTGAGATCGCCACGCGCCTTGAAGTTTTGCAGGAAGAGATCGCCGAACTCGATAAACGCGACGCGGAACTCGCACGCATCATCGAGGAACGCGATGCGCAAGCCTTGGAGCGATGGAGCGATGGAGACAAAAAGAAGGGTCGGGAAACACAGAAAGATAAACGCGAACGCCCGAAATCCGAGGAGCGTATTCCGGGCGCGCGACGTTACCGCTCGTCGGACGGTTACGAGATTCTCGTCGGGCGCGCGGCGAAAGATAATGATTACCTTACATTTCGCGTCGCTCGCCCGCACGATCTCTGGTTTCACGCCGCCGATTATCCCGGCTCGCACGTCATCGTGCGCAGCAACAGTAGCGGCGTTGGCGGCGTAAACGCGAAGCGGGGCGAGATACCGCACCGGACCGTCGTCGAAGCGGCGCAGTTAGCCGCCAGCTACAGCCGCGCGAAACACGACGCGAAAGTTTCCGTTCACTACACGCACCGAAAATTCTTATCGAAGCCGAAGGGTGCCGCGCCCGGACTCGTCCGCATGTCGAATTTCCGCACCTTGCTTGTCGAACCGCGCGAATCAATCGAGCGCATTTTGTAAGCAAAAGCTCCGCAAAGAAGAAACACTTTCGTTACCTGACTTTCGTAAACTACTTACAGGATAAATTTTATCAAGGACATTATTGATGAGCAGTAATTTCGTCGAACCTCTGGAGAAATTCGCCGCAGAGACGCTTGACGCTCTCGCCGACGCCGTGGCCGGAAAAGCCTCAACCTTGCGCGACGGCACGGAGCACGCCGGAGTTGAGTTGCCGCGCGACCTTTACGCGCACAAGAACGCGCAAACCGAATGGTGGTATTACACAGGGCACATGCGGACGGCGGGCGGGCGACGCTTTGGCATCGAACTCGTCTTCTTCAAACGCCGCACCGACCTCGACCGCTTCGGCGTCGTGCCCCTGCGCCTGATAGCTAACCCGATCCACTTCGCGCACTTCGCCCTAACGGACGAATCGCGCCGCACGTTTCGCTACGAACACCGCAAGAGCGCGAACAGCCCGTTCGATCCTCCGGCCGTCACAAGCTCGAAGCGTTACTACTTGCGGCTCGGCGATTGGACGGTGCGCGAGGCTCACGGTCTTCACCTCTTGCGCGCGAGCTTGGGGCGCGATCTGATTTTTGAAGCCGCCTTAAAGCCCACGAAGCCGCTTGTCCTCAACGGCGAAAATGGCGTCAGCTTCAAAGACCATAATGAGGCTTCGCGCTATTTCTCGTTCACGCGCATGGAGGCGGAAGGCGACATTACGTGGCACGGCGCGACCGAACACTTCACGGGTTCGGCGTGGATGGATCGTGAATTCGGGACGTGGACGGCGACGGAGAATCAAAAGGGTTGGGATTGGTTTAGCCTTCAGTTTGAGAACAATTCAGAGTTGATGGTTTATTACATCCGCGACGGCGCAGGGCGACCGTCAAAATTTTCAAGCGGTTCGTTCGTTGACCACGACGGAGGACGGACGCATCTCGCGCGCGAGGACTTCGAGGTTGAACCCACAGGTTACTGGCGCAGTCCGCAGACGGGCGCAATCTATCCGAGCGGCTGGCGTCTGCGCGTCGCGCGCCTTTCAATTGACGTGCGTGTGACGCCCGTCATTAAAGATCAAGAACTCGACACGCGCGGCACAACGATGATTGTCTACTGGGAAGGCGCATGCGACGTTGAAGGGCGAATGCGAGACGCGGAAACACGAGGGCGCGCCTACGTCGAACTCGTCGGCTATGATCGTTCACACGAGCAACCTTCTTTGACAGCTTTCATCTTCGGCAGCGCACTTGATCGTCGCTGGCGAAGCGTTTTTGGATAAGAAGTCAGAAGATAGAATGGAAACATTCGTCTTTATTCTGACTCCTGTCTTCTGTATTCTACTTTTATGGTCGCAATTCATCCGAGCAAACAAGACGTTTCAGATAAGCTATTCGCCCGCGCCGTCGAACTCATTCCCGGCGGCGTCAACTCACCCGTGCGCGCCTTCAAGTCCGTCGGCGGCGCGCCGCGCTTTATCCGCTCCGCTTCGGGGGCGACAATGACGGATGCCGACGGGCGCACGTACATTGATTACGTCGGATCGTGGGGGCCGATGATTCTCGGTCACGCCGACGAGGAAGTTGTCGAAGCTCTGCGCGACGCTCTCGCGCGCGGCACAAGCTACGGCGCGCCGACGGAATTAGAGATCGAAATGGCGGAAGAGATCACAAGCGCCGTCCCTTCCGTCGAGATGGTGCGCATGGTCAATAGCGGCACGGAAGCAACGATGTCCGCCCTGCGACTTGCCCGCGCCGTCACAGGTGGCACGCGCGTCGTCAAGTTTGAGGGCTGTTATCACGGGCACGAAGACAGCATGTTGGTGCGCGCCGGATCAGGCGTAGCGACTTTGGGTTTACCCGATTCGCCCGGCGTGCCCGCCTCCCTTGCGCGCGAGACGACGACCGTGCCGTTTAACGACGCCCGCGCGCTCCAAAAAGTTTTCGACGAATCGGGCGAGATCGCCGCCGTGATCATCGAACCCGTCGTCGGCAACATGGGCTGCGTGCCGCCGCAAGCCGGATACTTGCAGCGCGTGCGCGAGATCACGCGCGAGCACGGCGCGCTGCTCATTTTCGACGAAGTGATGACCGGTTTTCGCCTTGCGCGCGGCGGAGCGCAGGAACTTTTCAACGTCGCGCCGGACATCACCACGCTCGGCAAGATCATCGGCGGCGGACTTCCCGTCGGAGCTTACGGCGCGAGCCGCGAGATCATGAACACGGTCGCGCCCGCCGGACAGATGTATCAAGCGGGTACGCTCTCCGGCAACCCGCTGGCGATGACCGCCGGACTCGTTACGCTTAAACGCTTGCGCGACAAAACGGTTTACGAACGTCTCGAACGATCGACCGCGCGGTTGTGTGAAGGGATGACGGAAGCGGCGCGCGAGGCGGGAGTTGAGACGGTGACGAACCGCGTCGGTTCGATGTGGACAAGCTTCTTCACCTCCGAGCCGGTGACGAATTGGACGGAAGCGACTAAGTCTGACCGCGCGCTCTACGCCAAGTTTTTTCACCTCATGCTTGACGAAGGCGTTTACCTTGCGCCGTCGCAATTTGAAGCTGGCTTCGTCGGTCTCGCGCACACGGATGAACTAATTGACCGAACAATCGAAGCAGCGGGCAAGTCTTTTCGTTCCCTGAAACTCTAGCAGGTGCTCGCGTAAGCGTATTAAACGAATGTTTCTTCTCAACGAGCCTTCCGAAGAAATGGTCGCTTCTTTTCTTGCTGCTCAACAGAACAACGCCTTTTCATATTCTGAAACGGGTGCTTCTCTTGATGGCGCTCCTCACGGCTACACTGTCGATCATAATCGAGTGCGACTCGGCACAGGCGAAACGGCATTCGCCCAAGCCAAAGCAGCCATTCAATCTTGGAAGATGTTCGATCTAGGTTGGTGTCGAGTCTATCCGCCCGATGCTGCAATCGAGATTGGCACAAACGTGGTAATTGTAATAAGTCACTTCGGCTTCTGGTCGCTCAACTCCTGCCGGATAGTTTACCTGCTTGAAACACATGACGGTCTGCACAAATATGGATTTGCTTATGGCACATTAGCGGAGCATGGCGCGACTGGGGAGGAGAGATTTACGGTGGAGTGGAATGGAGAGGATGAAAGCGTTTGGTATGATCTGTATGCTTTCTCCCGTCCGCATCACCTGTTGGCAAAGATAGGCTATCCATTAAGTCGAATGTTACAGAAAAGGTTCGCTAGAGAGTCGCAGATGGCAATGCTAAACGCTGTCGAGAATGCTTGCATCTAACAACCTGTTCAAGAGGTAACAAGCGGCAACTCGACGATGAAGCTTGTTCCTTCGCCGACTGCGCTTTCGACGCCTATCGTGCCGTCGTGCTGCTCGACGATCTTTTTCGTGATGGCGAGACCAAGGCCGGTGCCGCGTTTTTTGGTGGTGAAAAATGGCTCGAAGATGTGAGCGCGGGTGCGTTCGTCCACTCCGGCGCCGTGATCCGTGATCGTCATGCGCGCGCGGGGAGCGTTGTGAAGCTTGCCGGAATGCCCTTGCTCGCTGACGCCGGGTTTGCTCGTGGCGCGTTCGGTGGTGATCGTAATAATCCCGCCGTCTGCGCTGGCGTCCGTCGCATTGGCGAGAAGATTGACGAAGACTTGCCGCAATTGGTCCGCGTCCAACATCCCGCATAATTCCTCGTCGCTGAACTTTCTTTCAACCGTGATCCTCTTTTCCTCCGTTCGGTCGCGGACGAGTTCGAGGCTTCTGTCAAGTAGTTTGTTCAAGTTTGTATCTGCCAACGCCAGAGGCTTTTCGATGGAGAACTGCGTCACGTCGAGCGTTAAATTATTGAGGTGTTCGATGCCGCGCTCCACAAGGTCGAGGGTTGAAATAGCTTGCGGCTCCTGCGCCATATCGCGGAGCAAGGAGACGCCGAGGCGGATGCTCCCCAGCGGATTTTTGATTTCGTGGGCGAGTTGCGCCGCCGCTTGCCCGACCGCTGCGAGCGACGCCTTGCGTCGCAACTCGGCTTCCGCCTCGGCCGCTTCGCTCACATCAACGAGCGTGACGACGAGGCCGTGCTCGCCTTCGATGTCGAGCGGCGAAGCGTAAGCGTCGAAAGTTTGCGGGGGCATGTCGGGGTCGCCATTGAGCACCCAGCGGCCGCGATACGTGGAATGTTCGGCGAGCGCGGCGGTCGTCGCTTCCAACATCTGCAACGCCTCACCCGAAGCAACTTCGTCGCCGACGGAAGCGTTGATCGTCGCCGCGGGGAAGAGTCGGAAGAAAGCTTGGTTGGCGCTTCTGATGCGGGCGCGGCTGTCAATTGCGGCAACGGCGCTCACCATGCCTTCGAGAATCTGGCGGCTGAATTCGCGCTCGCGCTCCGTCTCGGCGAGGCTCCGGCGCAGTTGCCGGAAACGTCTGTAAGCTTCCCAGAGCGTGATGGCGGCGACGATGAGTCCGGCGATGGCGGCAATTCTAGTTAAGGAGTCAATGCGCCGCCCGGCTTGCTCCTGCAACTCCTCGCTGTGCCGCAAAATTTCGTCTTGGCGGCTGCTCCCCTCACGCAAAAATTCGTCGAGTTGGCTGTCAACCGTTCGATACCTCTCGAAACCTTCAAGCGAGTAGCGGCGCAAATCCTCGGTCGTCTGGATGAACTCTCGAACGTTGTTTATGAAGTTGCGCCCGCGCTCGGATTCGGCGAACGGCGAGCTTTCAAATCGCGTCAGCAAACTTCTCATCTCGCTTCGCGCGTTGCGCAGAGGCAGCGCGATAGGCGGTATCAATCCGCCGCGCTCCTCCAACACATCGCGCGCGCGCGCCTCGTTGTTCAGTTCGCTGGCGGCGACGCGCAGGTTGAGCAGCAGGCCCAGCCGACTCCACTGTTGGCGTTGAAGGTCGAGCACCTCATCGCTTACCTTATTGAGTTCTTTCACGCTCAACACGCCGAGACCGACGACAAGCGCGACCAGCACCACGAAGCCGATCAGAATCGGAACAATCGCGCGCCAAAGCGATGCACGCTTGCCTGACGAAGCGGAAGGTTTCTTCTTTCCTCCCCCGCGCGCAGATTCAGACTCCTCCGCGCTTCGGATGCGGCTATACACAACCCGCTTCTCACCAAGCTTCTGCCCCGACTTTTCTTCGATCATAACAATGGATGTAGAGTTGATGTTGACGCTTGAGTTCTACCGGGTAAGCATAAACTGAGAACGCAAGGAACAATGCTCTTAATTTTCCTTCCTTCGATCTCCGCCCGCCCGGACACAACCACTACTTAGCGTCCATCCAGTTGTCGCCGATGCCGACTTCTACCTCAAGCGGCACATCGAGTTCCACGGCCGTTTCCATCTCGCGTTTAAGGAGCGCGGCGATTTTCTTTGCGTCTTCCTTCGGCGCTTCGATAAGGAGTTCGTCGTGAATCTGCATCACCATCCGCGCGCGCGTGAAGCCTTCGCGCTGTAGTGCTTCATCAACTTTGAGCATCGCCATCTTCACAATGTCGCTTGAAGTTCCTTGGATCGGCATGTTGATCGCTTCGCGTTCGGCGCGGTGGCGCACTTGCGCGTTGCGGTCGTTGATGGTCGGAAGCGGGCGGATGCGTCCGTAGAGCGAGCGCATAAAGCCTTGCTCGCGCGCCTTCTCCGGCACCTCATCCATGTAGCGGCGCACGCCTTTGTAAGTGTCGTAATAATCTTCGATCACTTTTTTCGCTTCCTTCATCGAGATGCCGACGCGCGCTGAAAGCCCGAAGGGTTCGACGGCGTAGGCAATGGCGAAGTTGACGATCTTGGCGAAGCGGCGTTTCTCTTTCAACTCTTCCGCCGTTTTTGCCTCGAACACAAGGCGGGCGGTGCGCGAATGGATGTCGTCCCCCTTCTGAAAGGCGTCGAGCATTTCCGGGTCGCGCGTGACGTAGGCGAGAAGGCGCAGTTCGAGTTGCGAGTAATCGGCGGCGACGTAAGAGAAGCCGTCTTCGGGGATGAAGGCGCGGCGAATGCGGCGGCCGAGTTCCGTGCGAATCGGAATGTTTTGGAGATTCGGATCGGACGACGATAGTCTTCCCGTTGCAGTCACAGTTTGATTGAGTTTGCAATGAATGCGACCGTCCTCCGCGATCTGTTGTGGAAGCGCATCGGCGTAAACTGTTTTTAATTTATCAAGCTCGCGGTACTCGATGATGAGGCGCGGCAGTTCGTACTTCTGTGCGAGGTCTTCGAGCACGGCGCGGCTTGTGGAAACTTGCCCGGTCGAAGTTTTGCGACCCGAACTGATGTTCAACTCTTCAAGAACATCGCCGACCTGCCTCGGCGATGTGATCTTGAATTCACGCCCCGCGACTTTGTAAATCTTCGCGGTCAGTTTATCCAACTCCGCGCCCAGATAAGCGGAGACTTCTCTTAGCACGTTTGTATCAACGCGCAAGCCCGCCCGCTCGATGCGATATAGAAGCGGCGCAAGCGGCAGTTCCATCTCAGTGTAGATTGATTCCAAACCGTGTTCGAGAATGCGTCCGTGAAGAATGTCGGCCGCCTGCGCGGTGAAATCCGCGTCTTCCGTTGCGCGCCACGCTTCCTCAGTCCACCCTTCGGGCGCATCAGTTCTTTCCGCGCCCGTCGCATCGCGCGCCAGCGCGTCCAACTCATATTTGCTGCGCACCGAATCGAGCAGATAAGCGGCGAGGAGCGTGTCGTCCGTAACGCCTTCAACTTCGACGCCGATGGTCGCCAGCAGCGCCACGTGACGTTTCAGATCGTGCACGGATTTAGCGAGCAAACCGTTTGAGAGCACATCGCGCAAGATTGCCACGGCCGCCTCGCGGCCGCCCTCGAAGTTTTGCAGATCGATATAATCGGATTGGTGCGAGGCAGTTGAGATGGCGAGTCCGACGGGCGCGGCGAGTTCAATCACGGACGGAGTTTCATCCGCCGCTTCATCTTCCACATCGCTCGCCTTTCTTCTCGACTTCTTCGGCGGAATGTTTTCGGCGGCGGCGAAGCTCCAGTGATCGGCGTCCCAGAGTTTGCGCACGAGATTCTCCAACTCTTCCGTTGTGCGCAGTTGGCGGTAACGCCGCGCGCCGCCATTTGTATCGGCTTGCGCGGCGTCGGCAAACTCGCGCATCAGGGTTTTGAATTCGAGTTCGCGGAAGAGCGTGTAGGCGGCGGCGCGGTCGGGCGGTTTGGCACGCAGTTTATCAAGATCGAGTTTGATGTTAACGTCGGTTTTGATCGTCGCTAGTTCTTTCGATTGAAGGATGATGTCGGGGTTGTTCTTCAACGACTCGCGGTAAGTTTTATGCTTCACTTCATCGTGGTGCTTCAACGCTTCTTCGATTGAACCGAGCTGACGAACGATCTGCACCGCGCCCTTTGCGCCGATGCCGGGCGCGCCCGGAATGTTGTCAACCGCGTCGCCCATCAAACCCAAAAGGTCAACGATTCTGTTTGGCGGCACGCCGAACTTCGCCTCGACCCAACGCTCATCGCACCACTCGACGGGCGGCACGGGTTCTTTGCGCTTCACGTTCTGCGAATTATTACGCATACAAACGACAAGCGGATCGCGCACGAGCTGGCACATATCTTTGTCGTTCGAGACGATCACGGCTTGCAGATTCTGCTTCGCGGCTTGCACGGCGAATGTTCCAATCACGTCGTCCGCCTCAAAGCCCGGCGCGTTGATGATCGGAATGTTGAAGACTTCGCAGACGCGCTTGATGAAAGGCAGCTGCGATACGAGATCGTCGGGCATCTCGCCGCGATTCGATTTATAATCGGCGTAAGAATCGTGACGAAACGTCGGCACGCCCGACTCGAAGATGGCGGCGATGTAGTGCGGCTGTTCGTCCGCGAGGAGTTTGCGCAGCATGTTCGTGAAGATGAACACGGCCTGCGTGACTTGCCCATGACTGTTGGTCAAAGGCTCGACGCGCCCGCTCATCGGGGCGAAGAAGGCGCGGAAGATGTGCGACATCGCATCAATCAAAAAGACGCGCTCCGTCGGCGCGGGCGTCGAAGAACTTTTCTGTGACATGAACATCGATCATAGAAGCGCGATTGACTCGGTGTCAACCGATGCCTTATGAAGCTGTCGCTTATGCGCCGCAGCCAGCGTTGCGCACACGCCACACAACTGCGAAGGGAGTGTTTCGATTCCTTAGCGAAAGCAGTCGGCACGCGCTTTGCTACTCCTTTGTCGCTCTCTAAACGCGCATCGCTCGATTAGCGCGCATTGTCTTCAGGCGATTACTGCTTTGATCAAACAAACAACGCTCGCCACCGCCGTCGAAACAAACGGCACGGGACTGCACACGGCCGTGGCCGTCCGCGTTTCAATTCTTCCTGCACCTCCCGACACGGGCTACACATTCATCCGCACCGATCTCGGCGGCTTTGAGATCGCCGCGAACGTCGAATCGGTCGCCAATTGTAGTTACGCAACGACGTTGATGCGCACAGGCGTGATGCTCTCGACGGTCGAGCATCTGCTTTCAGCTTTACGCGGCGCAAGCATTGATAACGCTTACATCGAAGTTGATAATCTGGAACTGCCGATCATGGACGGCTCGGCGCGCGAGTTTACGGAGATGATCGAGCGTGCCGGGATCGTGGAGCAGAAGGCGTCGCGTCGTGCGCTCCAAGTGCGCGAGCGCGTGACAGTTGAACAGGCAGGCGGGCGACGCATCAGCATCGAACCCTTCCACGGCTACGAAATTGATTGCACGATCAACTTTCAGCATCCCCTGATCGGCACACAGCATTTTCTTTTCGACGCGTTTGACCCTGATGCTTACCGCCGCGATATCTCGCGCGCGCGCACCTTCGGCTTCACCGCCGAGATCGAAGCCCTGCGCCGCATGAACCTCGCGCAAGGCGGATCATTAAATAACGCCGTCGTGCTCACAGAAGACGGAGTAATGAACCCGTCAGGCTTGCGCTTCCCTGATGAGTTTGTGCGCCACAAGATTCTCGACATCATCGGCGACCTCGCCCTCGTCGGAATGCCGCTTCTTGGTCGCGTCACCGCCGAGAAAAGCGGGCATCTACTTCACACCGCGCTGATGGCGAAACTGCTGCGTAACGATGCCGCATGGAAGATTGTTGATATGCCTGTGGGCGTGAGTTGTGCAATCGCTTGAGGAGATGTAGTAGAAATTCAATCAAGAATCGCATTTAGATCGCTACGTGATAAGTAGCTTACGATTATGAGTCGGAAACAATCACAAATTGAACGCGCGAATCGTTTGAAGCAGGGCAGTTACCCAATTCACGGTTCGTTTATGAACCAGATTGATAGCTGGTATTACCCGGAGCATGGTGAGCCATACACAATAGTGGGCTGTTCTCGCCGCGATTGTGATGCCAAAGCTATAGCTTATAGCATTGATGGTCCTTGGAGGTTGTTGCCGGAATGCACGTACCTTATAAGTGAAACAGACATTCTGCCGAAGTTGCCAACTCAAAATCAGCCGAAAGATATCCGTCGCCCTAGCGTAAAGAAATCTGACATTTGGGCTAAAACAAGTGGGAGATGCCACTACTGCGGCTCGATGCTAGAACTCAAAACGACTTTTTGCGTTGATCATATTGTACCTAGAAGTGGAGGCGGTGAGCATCATATAGACAATGTGGTTCCGGCGTGCAGAAGTTGTAATTCAGCAAAAGGGACGAAGCCTTTGGAAGGTTTTAGATTTCACAGAAGAATGCAGACGTTCCAACAGCAGCATGGAGTCGCATTTACTCTTGCACAAGTTGAGTATCTAAAAAGCATCGGAGTAGACCTCACAATTCCAGATCACGTTTTTTGGTTCGAGCAGCAAGTGCACAGTCAGCCCAACTTATCAAGTTCCAACGAAGGCGCGGGCTAACAAGTCATTGGAGATGATGCTTCGATAGTGTGCCTCTCAAGTAGCTTCCTAAAGTTCAGGTTGAATGCCTGCGTTCGGCGCATCTCAATTCCGGCGTTAGTCCGCCGAGCGCAGTAGCTTGGAAATGTTCAAGTTTAGATTAATGACATCCGACGACTTCTTGCTCATGCTTGAGTGGTTGTCGAAAGATCACGTTAAACAGTGGTGGAACGATGGTGATGATACTTTGGAGAAAGTCGCAGATCATTACGGCGCAAAATCCGGCGATGTTGTGAGGTTTATCTTAGTCGAGACGGATAAAGACGATGAGAAACCTATCGGTTATTTCCAGTATTACTTTATTCCTGACGGCTCAATCGGGATTGACCAATTCATCGGTGAAGAGGACTACATCAACAAAGGCATCGGCGAAAAGGCAATCAGAATGTTTATCGAGTTGATAATGCAGCATCACAAACCCACTCGCATCATTCTTGATCCTTCACCGGATAATAAAAGAGCGATCAGATGTTATGGAAAAATTGGCTTCAAACACTACGAAACCAAGAAAACCGAAGACGGTCACTTAGCATACATGATGCGACTCGACTGCCGACCACCGGCGAACTGATAAGGCGCTAAACTCAACAAACCTCTTTAAGCCGCCAATCCTCCACCTCCGCTCCGCCCTTACAATTTCATAAACAATATGCAGACGTAATTCGTTGCGCATAATTTCTGGTCGGACTTCTCTTGCTCGGAGTTGAAGCG
>JACCYN010000107.1 GCA_013696465.1 Pyrinomonadaceae bacterium | reverse complement strand
GCACGCTCTCATCACATCAAATTTACCGGATCGATCTCCAAGTTAATTGAGCGCACATCGCAACCGTCCATCGTAGCGGCGTCGGCTAAAGCTATATCGAGCGTTTCGCGCAGGCGCGTGCGGTTCGCGGATTTAACTAAAATCTGAATGCGGTGTTCGCCGCGCAGACGGGCGAGCGGGGCGGGCGCAGGCCCTAAAATTTTGCACGTGCGGTCGCGGTTCGCATCGTCTAAGGCTTGGCGGATGAGAGCGGCCGTCGTTTGCGTTCGTGTCAGATCATCGCCGTGAATGAGCAGGGAAGCGAGCGACGAGAAAGGTGGATAACCAAGACTCTTTCGGTACTGAATCTCCTCGCGGTAAAACGCATCGTAGTCTTGCGCGCAGGCGTGGCGCAGGGCGTAAGCTTCGGGGTGAAAAGTTTGGATGAGGACGCGGCCTGCAAGTTCACCGCGTCCGGCGCGACCCGCGACTTGGGTGAGAAGTTGGAACGTGCGTTCGGCGGCGCGGAAATCGGGAAGCGCGAGTCCGGCGTCAACCGAGACGACGCCGACGAGCGTGACGTTCGGAAAGTCGTGCCCTTTGGCGATCATCTGCGTACCGACGAGCACATCGAGTTCGCCCGCGCCGAAGCGCAGGATCGCGTGCTCGTAGGAGTTACGCGCGCGCGTCGTGTCGCGGTCGAGGCGCGCGATGCGCAAGTCGGGAAAGCGCGTTTGCAAAATTTCTTCGAGTTGCTCTGTGCCTTCGCCGACGAAGTGGATGTATTTACCGTTGCACGACGGACATGAGGAAGGAACATTGCGACGGAAGTTACAATAATGGCAGATGAGATTTCGCTCGCTACGGTGAAACGTAAGCGTCACATCGCAGTTAGGGCATTGAATGCGGTCGCCGCACGAACGGCACAAAACGAAACTCGAATAGCCGCGACGGTTAAGGAGGATGATCGTCTGCTCGCCGCGCCCGTGAGTTTCTTCAATCGCTTCAAGCAGTCGCGGCGCGAAGACTTCTTGCTTACCGGCTCCGGCGAAGACTTCGCGCATATCAATGATCTCGGCGCGCGCCATCTGGCGGTTGGCGATCCTTTCGGGCAATTGCAAGTAAATGTATTTGCCGCGTTCGGCGTTGTAGAAAGATTCGAGCGAGGGCGTGGCCGAACCAAGCACGACGACCGCGTGCTCTTTCAACGCGCGCACAACGGCCGTGTCGCGCCCGTTGTAGTAAGGCGATTCCTGTTGGCGGTAAGAGGCTTCGTGCTCTTCGTCAACGATGATGATGCCGAGATCGTGGACGGGGGCGAAGACGGCCGAGCGCGTGCCGATCACAACGCGCGCCTCGCCGCGCCTTAAGCGATTCCATTCGTCGAAGCGTTCGCCGATTGTTAAAGACGAATGGAAGATCGCAACCAAATCGCCGAAGTGCGCGCGGAGACGGCGGGAGAAGACGGGCGTTAAGGCGATCTCCGGCACGAGCATCATCGCCGAACGATGCTGGCGAAGCGCGTGGCGCATCGCGCGAATGTAAATCTCGGTCTTGCCGCTGCCCGTCACGCCGTGCAGCAGAAATGCGGCGTAATCTCTTCGCTCAAGCCCCGCTTCGATTCCGTCAAGCGCCGCTCTTTGTGCAGTGGTTAATTCAAACTCATCCACTGCGGGTAGCGCGGCTCCCTTAAGCGGATCGCGGCGGACTTCGCGCGCCCCCGTCTCGACGATGCCGCGCCGCTCAAGTGTTTGAATTGATGCCGGGCTTGCGCCTGTTGTTTCAAGCAACTCGGTGAAGAACATTTCGCCGCCCATCTCGATCAGCGTCTCGATGATGCGTTGTTGCGTCGCGGTCAGGCGCCGGGCTGAATCGTCTTTGTGTTCTTCGGGCGGCGAGAGACGAACGATCTTGCGGCGTTTGGCGCGCGCGGTTGCGCTCTGCGAGCGATGCGTGACGTTAATCCAGCCTTGCCGCTCCAATTCGCGCACAACGGTGGAAGCGCGTTTCGTTTCCATCTCACGCTCGACTGTGCGTAGCGTTGTTTCCACTTCGTCGTGGATGTAACGAAGAATGCGAGCTTTAGCGGTTTCGCTTTTTCGCGGCGGCAAGCGCGCGAGTTCGTCCAAGCCTTCCGGCGTGATGGTGAGGACTTGCTCGACGGACGTGTTGAGTCCGGCGGGCAAGGCGGCCTTCAAGACTTCGCCCCACGGCGCGAGATAATAGTCGCTGATCCAGCGCGTGATCTCCAGCACCTCCGGGTTGAGAAGCGGGCTTGAGTCGAGCAACTCTTCCGCGTCTTTGATCTCGTGGTCGTTTAGTTCAAGCGCACGATCAAGCTCTTCATGAAGAGCGACGATGTAGCCTGTGATCAACTTGCGACCGAAGGGGACGAGCAGGCGCGCGCCGACCCGCGCATCATCGCGCAGGGCGAGCGGAAGACGGTAAGTGAAAGTCTGCGAGACGCGCAACGGGAAGGCGACTTCGGCGTACTGCGGCGCGTGATGAATTTTCGATTCGATGCGCGGTTCGGCGGCGGTTGTCGTCATCGTTGCTGTCGGGTGTTCGTTCGACACAAAACTATAACTTGCGAAAGAATGGAAGGATCGTCAAAGAAGGAAACTTTTGCAAGCGGCGGGCGGAATTTATTAAGTGGTGAGGAATGCGCGCACCTTTTTCATGTCTTCCCAAACCTCGCGCTTCTTCGTCGGGTCGCGCAGCAGGTAAGCCGGATTGAAAGTCGGCATCAACTTCATGCCGCGATAATCGTGAAATTCGCCGCGAAGTTTTGAGATCGGATGCTTCGTCGAAAGCAGAGCGCGCGTCGGCGTGTTGCCGAAGGAGATGACGACGCGGGGATTTACAACGGCGAGTTCGCGGTGCAAGTAAGGCGTGAAAAATGAAAGCACATCGGGCGTTATCTCGTCGCCGGTCGAGATCATTTTGACTGTGTTAGTTAAATAACAGTCGGCGCGCGCCAGACCGATAGCGGCGAGAATGCGCGTCAGCATATCACCTGCGGGGCCCATAAACGGGCGACCCGAATCAATATCAGGTGCGCCGGGTGATTCGCCGACGACCGCCGCACGCGCGCCCGGCTTGCCTTCGCCGAAGATAAAGATGCGATCCGCAAACTGCGGCAATTGCTTCGCCCGTTGCAGTAACTCGGCGTTGATCTCATCGAGCGTTTCGTTCGTCGCCGGGGTTGATTTGTCGAAGAGAAAAGATTCTTGGGAGTTCATAAAATCGAGTGTAGAGAAGTAGAGAAGCGGCGAAACGCCGAATGATTAATGTGCGAAACATTTCAAGCGAATATCGTTTTTTCCATGACTAAGCTCATCGTAGCAATCTTGAAAGTGTTCACTAATAACAGAAATCCTTCAGCTTGAGATTGTTCTACAATCTCTCTCGTAAAAATTATCATGGTGACGAAGCTGCCATTTAGATAGCTTCCGCCTAAGCCGAAGACCCTTTTGATGTCGTGGGCTGCGACAAAATCCTGTGCCGACACGATCTTCCTGTTTTGCTGATCAACCCGCGTCTTTGCGTCGCGCACGTAAAACATACCCGCACTGCGCCCTAAACTTTTGATAACAAGATTTGGCTCCCACTCGTCGAACCAGTTCAAGCCAATCCCCATGTCACTCATCAAACGCGACACCATCGGAATTGACTCGACAAAACTCGTTGACACAAGAGGGATACCCAAGTGCCCCTGAGATTGGTAGCGATTGCTCCATTCAGCCCGTAACCCGTAAGTTCCCAACAGTGAGAGCACGGGCGTTTTCTCGCTCAGTAGATTCGTAATTCCCTTCGCACCGGCGAGGTCGGTGACAAAAACTTTGTCTCTGGCTGGCAAGTCCTTGAAGGGAAGCGTCAC